>DASUMN010000182.1:0-12593 GCA_036277675.1 Nitrospira sp.
CTTGGGGACCGTTGAAGACCTCAAAGTCTATGCCCCGTTGACCCCAGGACTGTTATGTACGGTCGATACGACTGTGGCAACGCGGATGGGCAAGCCATTCAGGCAATCGATTGTGATGCAACTGGGGGCTGTCGATCTCCCACCGCTGCGTGCCGCGGTGCAAGTAAGCCGGAACCTTGGACTCTTGCAGCCGGGAGGTCAGGCGGCCGTCAGTGTCCACTGGGGCGAGCTCCGAATCGGGGGCGATTGGATTATCGGTCGAGCCGAGGAGGTTCCGGTCAGGACCGCGCTCGCTCCGGTGACAGGCGCCGGATATGACGAGATGGTTCAACGGGAAGACCGATGGTTGGATGCCTGGATCGGTGGACAGATCCACTCGCTGCAGCCTTCCTCTGGAGAACAGGCGAGTCTCCCTCCCAACGTTCATCAACAACAGCATCCGGTGCCAGGCTTGCGTGTCGATCAGTGGGATTATGAAACGGTCAAAAAGGCGGCGAAGCGCCATGGCAGCTATTTCGCCATCGATCAGGAAGGTTTCTTATATCCGGAAGGAGTCGTGCAGCCGGGCAGAGGCATCTCGCCGGATGTGGCGTTGCGGTCGACAGAAGTAGGAGATCAGCGCGGCCTGATCTTCATCGATACGCTGGATCAAACTGCGCCTCGTGCCGACAATCTCGGCGTGCTCACGCTTCGAACGGCTTACCTGGAGGGTGTTGTGGCAATGCAGGGCCATGTCGTGCTCGCTCCGTCGGGAACGGGCCCATCGCTCCGTGCCTTCAGCCCTCCGACCGTAGAGGCGGAAGGCGAGACCTCACGGAGTCCGGTTCAGCTTGCACGCACGAATCTCAATGGCGTTCTCTGGGCAGCAGGCGATGTCACGATAGCAGGGAATACCAGAGTATATGGAGCAGTGGCCGCAGGGGGCACGATGACCTCGATCTCAGGCGGCACGCTTGAGGTGTGGTACGACACCGATATCCGCGAGGGCCTATACCGGGGTGTGCCAGTGGTCTACAAGGCGCCTGGTACGTGGCTGATCCGCTATTGATCCAGTTGAGCGGACGAAGGAGACCGTCATGGCCGTGGCACAACGAGGGGCACTGGGTTATCAGAAGAGTGAGATGCCCACAGCCGGGGTGAGAAAGGCATCCGCGTCCCCACAGTTCAGACAGACGTGGGAACGCAGTATAAAGGATTATCTTATCTATCGTGGTGTGGTTGGCCAAGCTGAGTTGGACGCGGCGATCGAAGAGGTCGTCGCTCAGGACCTCGATCTGGAGTCTGTGCTGGTCCATCATCAGCGGCGGTCTCGACAAGAACTCGGCTCGGCTCTGAGTCAATATTACCGATGTCCGTTCATGGCTTTCGATGAGCGTCTTGCCGTGGAATCGAGGCTCCTGAAGAATCTGAACCGCGATTATCTGAAAGCCAACGCCTGGCTTCCCATGCGCCGAGAGGGGAACGAGATACATGTCCTCAGCAACGATCCACATGATTTGGAAAAGAGGTGTGATATCCAGCGAGCGTTTCCTGGGGCAGTCGTCAAGCTCGCGGTGGGACTGCGGTGCGACATCGAGATGTTTCTGGCGAACGCGACGGGCCGGTCAGGTAGAGACCCTCTGGCGGACATTCTGGAGAAGCTGGCCGAAGAAGCCGGACAGGAGAGAATCAGCCCAGCCGAGCTCATGGGGGTGAATGAGAACGATTCCATCATCGCGCAGTTGGTCAATCACGTCATCGCGGAGGCGTACAGGTTGGGTGCGTCGGACATCCATGTCGAGCCGTCTGCCGGGCACAAAGATACCATGGTACGGTTTCGCGTCGACGGCACCTGCTTTACACCCATGCGCATTCCCGCGCCGTACCGCCGGGCTGTGGTCTCACGGATCAAAATCATGGCCAATTTGGATATTGCGGAGAGCCGGAAGCCGCAAGACGGGAAGATCGCCTATCGGCCGACAAAGGACCGGGAAATCGAGCTCCGCGTCGCAACGTTGCCGACCTCAGGAGGGATTGAGGATGTGGTACTCCGGTTGTTGACGGCCAAAGAACCGATGCGACTGGATGGGATGGGGCTCACCCCCAATATGCGTGAAGCCATTGAGGCGATAGCTCAGAAACCCTACGGCATCTTCCTCTGCGTGGGGCCGACGGGATCGGGCAAGACCACCACGCTGCACGCGGTGCTCCAATCCATCAACACCGATGAGCGGAAGATCTGGACGGCCGAAGACCCGATTGAAATCACACAGGAAGGCTTGCGGCAAGTACAGATCCATCAGAAAATCGGGCTCACGTTCGCGTCCGCGATGCGGGCGTTTCTGCGGGCCGATCCGGACGTCATCATGATCGGGGAAATGCGGGACAAGGAAACGGCTGATGTGGCCATCGAAGCCTCGCTGACCGGACATCTGGTGTTGAGCACGCTGCACACCAACAGCGCGGTAGAAACGGTCGTGCGGCTGCTGGATCTTGGCTGCGACTCCTTCAACTTCGCCGATGCCATGGTAGGAGTACTGGCGCAGCGGTTGTGCAAGCGGCTCTGTGCTTACTGCAAAGAAACGTACCCTGCCTCGCAGCAGGAATACGACGAACTGGTCCATGGCTATGGAGCAGGTGAATGGTCATCGCTGGGAGTTGAACAAGTGGCAGCGGTTCAACTTTACCGAGGGCGCGGTTGTGATCTGTGCAATCACACCGGATTCCAAGGCCGTGTGGCGATCCATGAATTGCTGCTGGGATCGGATGGCATGAAGGGCCTCGTGCAAGGCCGGGCCAACACCTCGGTTCTTTTTCAGCAGGCCAAACAGGACGGGATGAGGACCTTAGTACAGGATGGCATCCGAAAAGTGCTGCAAGGCGACACCACCTATCGGCAAGTACGGGCCGTGGCGTTGAAGTAGAAAGCCAGGCATTCCGTTGTTGCGGAACGCCTGGCTTCCGAGGAGACGAGAGTACGTTGTTACTGGCCAGATGGGGGTCTGGGTTCTCCCACGGAACTTGTGCCGTTCTGCCACGACACAGATTTCACTCTCCCGCCTAAAATCGCTGACGTGATTCCGCTTGCGGTATTGCCTTCGCCACTGAGCACGGAGGCATAGCCGGCAGCACTCTTGTTGTTGACACCGAATACCAACCCGCCATAGGCACTGAATCCATTGTGGGTCCCTCCTACGAGGTTGTGTGAACCGGTTCGCAGTTGCGCGGGATTGGCTTCGTTGTACCCGATGATCAGATTTCCCAACCCGGACGTGGTATCGGCCGTTGTGTTCGCACCGCTCTGAACATGGACATTGACGCCACGGAAGACCAGATGCGGACCCTTCACGCCGTTCATCTCGGTCGTATTGACGGACACGTATTTGTCAAGATCGGGAATCATCTTCTTCTCAACGTCGCCGAGTTTGGTTTCCACCGTCAGAGTCTTGCCATCGAGCACCGTCATCTTGCCGTCAAGGGTTACGATTTTCCCATCCAGGGTCGTCACTTGGTTCTGCAAGGATTGCATGGCTTGGAGCACGACCGCTGGATCGAACGACGCCAGATTCGCGACGGCGGCCTCCAATGCGGCGACCCGTGATTCCAAATTGAGAGTTGACCCGGGGACCCCGCCACCGGTTTGTTGATGATATTTCAGTTGCTCCCGAAGATCGGCTACTTTGCCCTTCATATCTTGAATTCGCTGCTGATTGATCAGACGGTGTCTCTGGGAATCGTCGGCCCAAACGAGGTTGGGTACAGAGAACAGCGCCAGCGCCATGCAACTTGCGAGGAGCGCTTGTCGGCCACGGCCGCTGCGACTCCTTTTCATGATCGTCACGTGCGAGGCATCGGGAGAGTTCGGTGTAACCATGGTCAATACCCCTCCTATTTGTGAGTACTCCTCGGTTCGCTGCATCTGGTTCTTCGCCATCTCCGTAAACGGGATGAATCCGCTTCTATGCCGTCTAAAGCGCAAGGGCTATGCCGTTTTGGAATTACAACGGGTTGGCGTGGTCCGGTTCCTGCTCATGTCCGAGGATCACAGGACAAGAGGAACGAAAAATGCGCCCATTCGTACCAAGAAACGACTCAGGCCTGGGTGTCGGCTGCAAAACCCATCCGGTCATGCAGCCGAAAATTGTCGCCGCATTGCGCGAAAACCGGCCAAGACACTTGGGCTCTGTACGGGATGATGTGCAATGAGATCAAGAGGTTAGGAGGCAGGAGCCTCGCAGTGTTAACGGCATGCCCCTTGCTCGCTCAAAGAGCGCTATGTTCTGCCAACTCCAAACAAGTAGGCGGTCTGTTGCGAATCAGCGTGGGTTTACGCTGCTCGAGATCATGATCGTCGTGGTGATCATCGGGATCGCCACGACGCTTGCCGTCCCCAGCTATTTGGTGTGGCTCTCTCGCTCTGAATTGAGGCAAGGGATTACAGAGGTGCAGAACCAGTTGCTGTTGGCTCGCATGGCAGCGTTAAGCAGAAATGCTCCGGTGACAGTGGCCATCAGCCTCGGGAACGGAGTTCTTCAGACAACAACGACACATGCCGCGACGGGAGCACAGATACTGAGCTCCACCCTGCAGGTGCCTCATGTCGTAACCTTGAGAGTGGGTCCGTCGGCCGCGTGGACATCGGTGACCGCGCCGGCGACGGCCACCGTGTCGTTTAACTCAATGGGCATGCGATCCGGAGGCCCTGGGCCGGCGTTGAACCAGGAACTCGCGATGGTGAATGACAAGGGCGTTCAATTTGCGATGAAAGTGACCCCGCGAGGCATTGTGGATTGGTGCGCGGACACGGTCTGTTTGTAATCAAGGCGACGTCGGTGGAGGAGCGCGGAGTCAAATGCCCAGGACCAATCATCAGTCAGGTTTTACACTCGTCGAAGGGATGATCGCGGGGGCCATCCTGTCGGTGGGCGTCTTGGGGCTTGCCGCCATGCAGGGGATTGCGCTGTCGCGCAACGTGGATTCGACCGAGTTAACCCGCGCGACCAGTTTGGCCGCGGAGATGATCGAGCGGATCCAGTACAACCGCAAAAATATTCCCCACTATGCCATCGATACGTCCAATGCCACCCCCTGCCCTCAGAATGCAACCAGCCAGCCGATGGCCAAAGGCGACTGCGACCAGTGGGTGGCATTGCTTAGTAATCCACAGGCCTCAGGACTGGTCAACGTGCGTGGAGTGGTGACCGTACCCGCGGCACCGGTTGGAGCAGTGGCGACGCTGCTGAATCAATATCCGGTCACAGTGACGGTGTCCTGGACCGGCGCATCGGGCGATCACAAAATGGCTCGGCCCAAGCGGGTGGTCTTGACGACGATGATCGCTCCGGAATGAAGAGCGGAGGAGAGCGTTCATTCATGGGTATGCAGAGGCGTATTCGAAACGATCAGCAGGGAGTGACGCTCATCGAACTCCTGATCGGTGCCGTGGTGGCCGTGATCGTCATTGCCGCAGGATTTGCGGTGCTGACCTCCTCCAACAAAGCGGTGGTGACGAACGGACAGACGGTTGAAACGCAACAGAATGTCCGTATGGCGATGGAATTTTTGTTTCGAGATATCCGACAGGCGGGCTTCGGGATGAGCGGCCCGGTCGGGAATTGTCCCACCGCGATCGTTCCCGCCGATAACAACCCGGCCGGCCCCGATCGTGGACCGGATAGGATCAGTCTGGTCGTACCGGTGGGAAATCCGGTGGGAACGGCCACAGACCCGGCTTGGGTGCTGACCACTGATATGAGCATAGGCTCTGGCCTGCCGATTCCTCTCCCTTCGGCCGGTGCCGTCACCAATATGGCGAGTGAAGCTGGTGGAAGCCTCACGGCGCCGGGTCCTGCCACCATCTCGATCGGCGGAGCGATTACCACAACGGTGACCGGGACAAGCGGGGCTAATCTGACCGTGCCAACGGCGCTGAGCCCGACCGTGATGAAACAGAATTCGCCGATCTACTTGCTGCAATGCATCACCTATCAAATTATTCCGCCTCCCGATGCGGCCGGTCTTTGTGGCGGGCGGTCACCCTGTCTGGTTCGTGGGGTGGCTGGAGGAGTGAATGCGGCGGGTGTGTTGGATTGTACGACGGCGGCGAGCCGGTGCACGTCCATCGCCGACGAAATTGAAGACATTCAGTTTGCCTACGGGTGCGACGGATGCGTCGCGACGATCAACAGCGGCGCTGCCGACGGCATCATCGACAACCAGGGCGGCGCAGCGGGGTTCGACCAGGCGGATTTCGTGACGAATAACGCGTGGGCCACCGCGCCGTTGACCGCCGACAAAATTCAGTTGGCCCAGGTGACGATTGTCGGGCGGCAACGGAGCGCGGATCAGGGGTTTGGAGAGCGCAATCAGCACACGCCGCAGGGAATGGCGTTACAGGTCAGCGACCACCTGCATTCGGATGGGGTGTTCGTGGCAGGGGACTATGCGGCCTTGACGCCGCCGTATGCTATGACCCGCCGCCGCCTGCTGACGAGGACAGTCGAAGTTCGCAATCTGAGGCACTAAGGAGCAGAAGCGTGACGGACAGCAGACCCTCAAATCACGGAACGCCATTTGCCAAGGATCAACAGGGCATTGCCATGCTCAGCATTCTGATGGTGATGCTGATCCTGACGGTCATGGGATTCGGCGCCGTGGCGATTACGGGGCTCGAAAATCGTGTGGCAGGGTTCGCCAGTTCGATGGAGGCCTCATCTGCCGCGGCGGACGCCTGTGTCGCGACAGGGGTGAAAGTCATTCAGCAAGTGCAAGACATATCGAACGCCCTGTCTGTGCCGACGGCGTTATTGGATAATCAGACCCCGCCGGGACCGGTGCCACTTGCGAATAAGGATCAACTGGAGGACGAAATCGCTGGATTGCCGACCGCGGCGCTCGACGCGCCGATCGGCCCGCCCTTCCCAACCGGCATCACCGCGGCTGTGCCCAATTTGGTCCAAACGGTCGGCGTCTATTCTGTCGTGGGGGATATCGATTTTCTGTACAAGAAGCCACGGGCTGGGTCCGGGCAACAGTTCGGCGGTGCATACGATGGAACGGGTGTGGGAAGCGGCGCGGGCGGCATGGATATGGTCTACAGTATCGACTGTGTGGCCACGAATACGACTACCGGCATGAGCAGCCGCATTTCCGCTGTCTATTCCTGTCTCTATAACGAAGGCTGCCAACGAAAACTATAATTGTAATGCGTGAAGTTTCATCTGCTCCCATGAAGGCGCGGCGCGGCCGCCGGCCCTTCGAGCAACACCGGGAGGACTGTATGAAGAGTGGTAATCTGAGGACACGAGCACGAGGATGGCGGTTGTCGTCAGCCACGGCGCTCTGTGTGTTCGCATTGTCAAGCATGCCGACCGGCGTCTTGGCCCAGAGTATGGCGAACTACACCAACTATCCGATCTTCCTCAGTCAAACGGTCCCGCCGAACATTCTGTTCCTGGTCGACATGGGCAATTTTACCCTGCAAGCGGCCTATAGCGGCTCCAATCATCAATACCCAATCTCGTTCAAATCGGGAACGACTACGTCATTGCGTTATGCCTCGAATGTGACGATTGATAGTCTATTAGGCGATGACTTGGTAGCGGTGAATAACAGCGGGGCCGCGATTGACACGTCGAATGAGGCCTCTCCCGCTGATACCTTCGTCTCGACCAAGTCCTATTACGGCATGTTCGACCCGTTGCGCTGCTATACAACCGATAGCAATAGCTTTAACTATGGATCGGTGAAGGCGACCGTCTCCTCTGCTTGTGGAACGAGTCATTGGGACGGCAATTTCATGAACTGGCTGACGCAGCGCAAGAAAGAGATGATTTATCAAGTCCTTGTCGGAGGGAAGCCGATCCCTGCACAAGCGAACGCAGACGGCACGGCCAACAACATCAATGGGGAGCCGAAGACCGGTGAAAACGGGAACACGAACTCTTGTCTTAACGATACAAAGAGCTGCTGGAGATATGTGAAATATGTTGCGAGCGGAACCCTAAGTGGCCGAGTGCCGACCACTCTTCCTACAGCGGCAGGTATAAATGTAACCCTCGCTGCGGGAGCCGTTTCGAGCGGTATTTTTTTTGGTGTGGGTGATGGCAAGTTGTATGTCAATGACAATGCGACGGCGAGTCCGTTCGACACCGCCAGTGCTAATCAGTATTCGCTGGAGGTCGACCTGACGACGGAGCCGAATGTGCCGGTCGGAACCGGAACGCAAACAACCTGTGTGTCTGGGAGCCCTAGTGACAATAGTGATCCCAATTATGCCGGGCATCTGGCCTGTTATAAGAGGGAACGGTCTCTCGGCCTGTTCCAGAAGATGAGAACCGATAATATGCATGTGGGCGTGATGTTCGTGAATGCCGCGACAGGCCAGGGCGGCAGTTTGCAGTTTTCCTACGACGAAGCCTTTAACCCATCCGACGTGACTGCCATTCGCAATGAACAGCTTGAAGCCTATTCCCCCATGTCCGAAGCGCTGTATGAAGGCCTCTGTTTGTTCCGCAAAACACAAGGGCCCTGTTACAGCAACAGCGGGTCCTGGTCGACCGGCTATAGCTCAGGTGGAGTTGGCGCTGTCGGCGACCCCTTCTATTTCGCCAGTATGAGTCAGATGGTCCGTTGCTGTAAGAGTTTTGTGTTGATGATCAGCCCGGGTATTGGGGTCAACGACGGCAATGCGCCGGACTTGCAGTCGCCGTTCGGCAATCTGTTTACCGGCGCCAATATCGGGGTGGTGAGCAGTGGGGCTGCCGGCGATCGGTTGGATGACATCGCCTATTACGGGCGGATCAACGATTTGCGAAGTGATCTGGCCGGAAGGCAAGACGTCAGATTCTACGCGGTAAATGCCATGGGTGGGCCGACTGGCGCGGCGTTGCTGGCCTCCGCGGCAAAGTATGGCGGATTTGAGGACCGGAATAACGACAACGCCGTCGATCTGACCGGCTCGCAGACTTGTACCTATCCGGCCGGGTCTAACCTCGGGAGTGGAGCGGGCACCAGCAATCCGGAGTGGGATCTCCCGGAGCCAGGGGTTGGTGCTGATTGCGTACCGGATACCTTCTTTGACGCATCCGAGGGCGGCGATCTGGAAGCCCAGATCAATGCGGCAATTGCGGCGATTTTGAAGAAAGCCGCCTCCGGGACCTCCATATCCGTGCTGGCCTCTTCGTCCACCGGAGAAGGGGCGCTGTTCCAAGCCTTCTTCTATCCCTCGACCTTTGAGGGAAACAATGAAATCAAGTGGACCGGCTACGTCCAAGGTCTGTTTGTGGATCCCTTTGGGAATCTGCGCGAGGATCGTGGCGGGGGAGGGGGCGCCGCTGATGGGAAGCTGGTCTACGGCGACGACAATATTGTCGTGACCAGGACTGATCCTTCGTCTGGTGATGTCGTGGTCGATCGCTATGCCGACGTGAGTCCCGCGGACGGGAAAGCCGACAGCACGACTCCGTACGAGACCGTCAGCTTGCGAGAGATGCAGGGCATTTGGGAAGCGGGAAAAAAGCTGGCCCTGCGGGATATTTCGTCGAGCCCGCGCAATCTCCTGACCTGGGTCGATCTGGATAACGACGGGGTGGTGGACTCGGGGGAGCAGATGGCCTTCAGCACAACCAACGCCGGCACGTTGAGTCCCTATCTTCGCGCGGCCAGCAGCGGGACCTATACAGCCGCCAACATCATCAACTTTATTCATGGCACGCAAGTCTCGGGAATGCGGAACCGGCAGGTGACCGTCAATGGATCGCTCAAAGTCTGGAGACTCGGCGACGTAGTGAACTCCACCCCGACGATCGTCGGCGCGCCGAGGGAACGCTACGACATTCTGTACGGCGATGCAGGCTATCGCAACTTCGTCAAGCGCTGGGCCAATCGCCGGCAGATGTCCTATGTCGGCGCGAATGACGGCCTGCTGCACGCATTTAACGTCGGCTACTACCACCGAGGGGACGATCCCACGACGGCGACGGTGACGGAGCATGGATGGTACACGACCGGTCCAACAGACAATTCAACCGGTGCCGGGTTGGGCGAAGAGGTGTGGGGATTCGTGCCCTACCACCTGCTGCCGCAACTGAGGTGGTACACGCAGCCTGATTACACCCATGTGTCCTATGTGGACCTCAAACCGAAAGCCACCGATGTGCGCATCTTTACCCCGGAAGCGGCCTGTGGGTCAGGCGCGACCCCGACCGCTGCCGGCTGTATCCATCCGGACGGATGGGGGACGATTTTAATTGTGGGGCTTCGGTTCGGCGGCAGTTGCGGGTCCTGCGCTGCCGTGGCCGGCGGGAATAACGGCGGTCCGCCGTTACAAGTGGTGGCGGATTTCAATGGGGACGGCGACACGATCGATGCGAACGATAGTCGCTACTTTTACAGCGGCTATGCCGTGCTGGATATTACGGATCCGGAGGCAAACCCGACGGTGCTCGGTGTCTATTCGGCTTCCGATCTGGGGCTGACCACCAGTTATCCTACGGTCGCCCGTATGAACCCGTCCTCCGACGGGAACACGACCCACACGAACGCCAAATGGTTCATGGTGTTTGGTTCTGGGGTCCATGGCTATGATGGCCGGGCTGCGGCGAGCGCGAAAATAATCTCCGTCGAACTCGGGGCTCCTCTGGGAACGGCTCCGACTGTAACAAAGATGCCGATAGGCTCCTGGGATTCCTTCATGGCCGATCCGATCACGTTGGATAAAAACCTCGACTTTCGGTCGGATGCGATCTACGTGGGGCGGACGATCGATCCGGCCTCGAGTGGAATCGGGTATTGGACAGGCAAAATGTACCGGCTCACGATGGGCACCTGTAGTGCCGCTCCCTGCTCGACCGCGACCTGGGGTATTGCTTCGGGGGGGAATCGTACGCCTACAGAAATGCTGGACACGTTCGATGTAGGTGGTAGCACGGAATATCTCGGTCCCGTGACCTCAAGTCCGACAATCACCCTCGATGATGTCGGGGAAGTGTGGGTGTTTTTCGGCACGGGGAGGTTTATGAGTGTCGCCGATAAGTCAGATACCGCAACCCAGTATCTTGTGGGAATCAAGGACGTCGTGCTTCGACCCGGTGGTTGCGTCCAAACCACGGTTTTTAACTGTTGGTTTGATGCTCCGGGGCACAATCATCTCCTCGATGTCTCGAACGTGCAGATCTGTGTTACCTGTGCGGCAGGGTCCAATCAGGTGAACGGCATCACGGGTACGACGACGTACCCTGCGCTGATCGCGCTGATTCAAGGTATGGATGGATGGGTAACGACCTTGCCGGCCTCAGGCGAGCGGTCCATTGTGCCCCCGACTATTATTGCGGGGGCCGTGCTGTTCCCGACCTTCATCCCGACGGACGATATCTGCGTCGCGGCGGGAAACAGCAACCTCTACGGTCTCTTCTACAAGACCGGCAGCGCATACAGTACACCGATTATGGGTGTCAATGCGGCCGGTCAATCAAATAGGAGTGTGAGCCTCGGAGAAGGCCTTGCCTCTTCCGTCGCCATACAAATCGGCGCGGCGCCTACGGGGGTGGCCGGGTTCTACCAGACGAGCGGCGCCACCATTGGTAAGATCACGCCGAAGACGCCGCTGACGGCGTGGAGCGAATATGTGTCCTGGATCAGTCGCCGAGACTAACGTCGTAAGAGAAGCGCATCGGGCCCGAGGCGCGACGCCTCGTGCCCGGCGGGATATCTGGTTGGTGTGGCTTCTGTTGCCGCTGAGCGTGATGCTTCCTGGGTGCCAGCGGGGAGACGTCGGTGTAGACCATCCGAACACGAAACCGGGATCGGGGAATCATCCCCCCGTTGTTCGCGCTGCAACTCTCCATCCTACCCCGCTTGTCTTAACCGGGCCGATTCTCGTCCATGTAGACGCTCAGGACATCGATTTGAATCCCTTGAGTTTTCGCTATCAATGGATCGTTAACGGCCAGCCGCTCCGGAACCAGAACGGTGAGCGGTTGCCGCCTGAGGTGCTGAAACGCGGCGATGCCGTGTCGGTCGAAGTCCGGCCGCATGATGGACTGGTTGAGGGCCGCTCGTTTACCTCCAAACCGCTGGTGGTGGGCAATTCACCACCGATCGTTTCCCGTCTCGCCATCGAGCCGGAGTCCGCCTTCCCAGGAGTCCGCGTGCAGGCGCGCGCGGACATATCGGATGCGGACAGGGATATGATCCGTGTGTCTTATCGCTGGTGGAAGAACGACGTGCTGGTCCAAGAAGGAGATGAGGCAGAACTGGATACGAACGGATTTTCTCGCGGGGATACCTTGTCGGTCGAAGCGGTGCCGTTTGACGGAGTGGAGAAGGGTACCGCAGTTCGATCCGTTCCGATTCGCGTGGGGAATTCTCCACCGAGATTCCTGTCTGCTCCTGCCCAGTCGATTGTCAACAACCGGTACGACTATCACGTCGAGACGATGGATGCCGAATCGGATCCCATCACCTTTTCGCTTGAAACGGCTCCTCCCGGCATGACCATCGATGAGAGCAAAGGCATTGTGTCCTGGCAGATTGCTCCGGCCCAGATCGGGATCCACAAGGTGCGGATTTTGGCCAAAGACAGCCAGGGGGCCATTGCGTTTCAGGAGTTCGAG
>DASUMN010000183.1:0-3310 GCA_036277675.1 Nitrospira sp.
TTCGATATGGTTCGACCACTGCACAGGAATCGACTGATACGGCCTGGTGGACGGAAAACGCGGGGCCGCGAGCATCACCGTTTCAAAGTCCACATGGTGCACAGGATATCGGATCGATTGCAGCGCGGCCCCCAATTTCCCTGACACCCATTCCACATTGTCCTTTACCCGACGCTGGGATAACGACAGCCTTGTTCCGGCGGGAATCTCGTCGATCGTCGTGATCCCCTGTTCGACCAACCCTGTGACAATCTGCTTGGAGCCGGGCAAGTAATAGATCCACCGGGCCGGTTTGTCTTTCGTACAGTGATTCCAGAATGGACATTCATAGGGACTCTGGCAATGAGGGCCAGGCTCCACCGCCGGAGGTGTGTTCTGGAGCAAGAGGGTTTTCATCTCGGCAACTTGTTCTGGAACGTTCACCCGCCGACTGATCACGGCGTCGGTCACATCTTCGATGGCAAACAGCCGGCCTACATCGATGTCGCCGCCTTCATAGACATAATCCGTATTGATATGCATGAGGCACATGGCCGACAGGGCGATGCCGCATCCCTGCAACACATCGCTTTGAATCGCCAGGTCGGCAAGATGCACGTCCTTGACGCGTGAGGACGATTTCACCTCGATCAACCGCCAGGACTGAGGGTCCCCTCCGATCCCCGACATCCGTTCGAGAATATCCACACGCACGAAAACTCCGTCATGTTCGAACGCACCTTCGAATATCGCGTGCGCCGTCGGATCGGCCAGCACCGCAGCCGTGTGGGCAAGCGCGGCCTCCCGTTGACGGTAGCCCTCCTCGATCAACACGCCTCCGGAAAACCGTGACCGAGCCAACACACCGATTTCCGTGCCCATATCGAGCACGGCCTGCATCGAAGGGTCTGGTGGAGTAGCCCAGTCGGGATGGTGTACATCCAGATACACCCGTTTATGGCATTGAAGGCCGGCCAAAAACTTCGACTTTGATAAGCGCGGTGCCGTAAAGAAGCGGGATGTCCGATCCGATTCTGTCATTGTGGGTAAACCCTAACCAACCCCTCGTGCATTTGTCCAGCCACGAGCAGAGACTCTTCTGCTAGGATATGCGATTCATGCCTGCCCCATCCCGCATCAGAAAATCTGTCCTCACCCTTGCGCTACCCATCACTGTGAGCAGTCTGTTGCAGCGGGCGGAAGGAATCGCCGCGGTGTTCTTGGTGGGTGGGCTCGGCGCAAGTTCCATCGCCGCAGTCGGGTTGGGCCAGCTGCTCGTCTTTATCGGCACGACGCTGCTCTCGGGCCTCTCGGTCGGCGCGAATGTCCTCGTGGCGCAGCTGTGGGGAGCGCGGCGCACCAAAGACGCCGGTGAAGCGGCCTCCCATCTTATCGGTCTGTCGTTGATCGCGTCGGCGCTGCTGGCGCTCGTCGGAGTGACTGGAAATACGTTGGCCATGATTGCGCTCGGAGCACAGTCTGATGTCATTGCTCAAGCCATTCCCTACTCGACCGTGATCTTCCTTGTGATTCCCTTTACCGTGTTGATTCAAGTGTTATCGTCCGTTCTCCAGGGGACCGGTAACACAAAGACTCCCATGTACGCGCTGATCGGTGTGAATGTCCTCCATATCCTCGTGGCCTATCCGCTGGTCTATGGGAAATGGGGGGCTCCGGCCTGGGGCATTCAAGGCGCCGCCTGGGCTGTCGGTATTGCGGAATCCACCGGGGCGGCCTATCTCCTCTGGTCCTGCCGAACTATCCTGGCACGGTCCACGACTCTACGCCTTGATTTGATTCGCTCGGCTTGGCGGATCGGCGCACCGGTATCCGGCGAGCGGGTGGTGCAGCAAGCGGGGATCATGTTGTATACGAAGATCGTCCTGATCTACGGGACAGTGTCATATGCCGCGCATCAAGTCGGGCTCTCCATCGAATCCTTCTCATTTTTGCCCGGCTATGGCTTCGCGATCGCCGCGGCCACGATGGTAGGGCACAGCATCGGCGCCGGCAAATACGTGCGCGCCAAGCTCCAGAACTGGGAAGCCAATCGGCTCGCCACAGCCGGCATGTCGGCGATGGGCATCGTGTTCTTTTTCTTTCCCTATGCACTGATGCGTGGGTTTACACAGGATGAGGCGGTGATTCAACTCGGCACACAGTTCCTGCGAATCGTCGCCGTGATGCAAATCCCACTGGCTTTGACGATGGTCCTCGCTGGATCCTTACGCGGCGCGGGGGATACCCGATTCATCATGTGGGCGACGACCGCCGGTATGTGGGGCGTGCGGGTTCCTCTCGCCTTCATCTTCGGCGTGTGGCTCCAGCTGGGCGTGTTCTACGTCTGGACGGCGATGATCGCGGATTGGACCGTCCGGATGGCGTTGTTGCTGTGGCGATATCAGTCCGAACGGTGGCGGCAGATTCAGGTGATTCGATGAGGGCCGGTTCGACGACTCATTGAACCACCACATCGAGCGTGGCGCCTCATAATGTATCCGCGTCCAACAAACGCGGCGCAGCCTTCTCATAGAGTGAGTCAAACTCCTGCGAATTGAAGTCATAGACCCATATATCCCCGCTCGAAATGGAATACACCCATCCATGCAGATCGACGTTGCCTTTGCGCAGTTGCAGGGCAACCGATGGATGTGTGCGCAGATGCTCAAGTTGGGCGCGGACATTCTCCTGGGTCGTCTTGATGAGCCGATCGTTGCCTGTGACATCCGGGTAGATCTCCTGCATCAACCGTCTGGCCGTTTCAGCTTGCCCCATCCATTCTTTCACCGAAGGCAGATTCTTGACCTCCTCGGGATTTAAAAGAGCCTTCATGACACCACAGTCGGTATGGCCGCAGACGATAATGTGGGGGACCTTCAAGACCGCCATCGCGTATTCGATGGTCGCGGTGGTGCCACCCTGCATCGACCCGTACGGCGGCACGATATTCCCGGCATTGCGCAAAATAAACAGCTCCCCAGGATCGGTCTGCGTCAAAAGCGTGGGGTCGACTCGAGAGTCTGAACAGGTAATGAAGAGTGCGCGAGGGGCCTGACTTTTAGACAGGCGCCTGAAAAGTTCCTCCTTCTTCTCAAATATTTCACTGCGAAACCTCAAGAATCCGTTGACAAGTTTTTCCATGATGCGGCCTCACTCCGATCCATGACGGTTCACTGCGATACGTTCAATCGACAATCACTGTTCCCCATTCTCACATGCGTCACCGCCCAAGAACTCGACATCGCCCGTCACCACATCATACATCGCGCCCACGATCTCGATACGTCCTCGCGCGACAAGAAGGGCGAGGGTGCTGCTCTGCTTGCGCAGC
>DASUMN010000184.1:0-6171 GCA_036277675.1 Nitrospira sp.
TCCGATGAATCGGAGGCGTACTTTCTTGCGAAAACCGCAGAGTCCGCACTCTTGCCGGAAGAAGCGCAGGAGAGCGGAACTCACAATGTGGAACGGGAAAGTCTTCAGCAGCGGCGCCAGGTGCTGGAAAGTTGTCTGGCCGACCTCGAATTGCGTCGCCGGGTACAGGCGACGAGGCAGAGCAAGGAGATCGGGCAGGCGCTCGTCGCAGACTATATGTCGCACGAGGTGCGGAGTATCCACCGGGGCGCGACGATTAAACAGGCCGGCCAGCAGTTACAAAAGCATAAAGTCGGATCGCTGATCGTCGATGATGGTTCACGGTATGTCGGGATCATCACGGACTCGGATCTGAGCCGGAAAGCTGTGGCAAAAGGCGTTGATCCCAACACCACAACCGTTGCGAGTTGCATGAGTCGATCCATTGTGACCATTGAAGAAGACGAGCCCTTGTCGGAAGCAATGTCGATTATGAAGAAACAGGGCATCCGGCATCTGCCCGTCACTGCCGACGGCACCATCATTGGCGTCCTGTCCGTGGCGGATCTACTCCGTGCATTCGAAGACCAGAAATCCGCCAAATAGGCTGCTGGAAAAGTCCGCCAACGTGGGTTGATTTCGGCACGTACGAATCAGTCCGCTCCGTTCAGGTTTCCCTCTTATCTTTCCTTTTCATGCCGTGTAAGTCGTTGAAATAGTGAGTCTGTGACAAAATTTGCCTGGGCGCCGTTCTTGCTCGTACAGGACCCGGCAATCGTCGCGCTTGTATGTCCTGAGAACGGAGGATTTGAGATGCACTCACGAATGGCTGCCGGTGCATGTTACGAACGCGGACTTCTGATGAAGCAGATGCGCATGTTCCACTCAGCGATCGAGAATTTTCAAAAGGCTGCGCTGAATCCCTCGTATGCCGGGAAAGCACACGTACAGGTGGCCTTATGTCTGAAGGCTGCTGGTCAGCATGAGGAGGCGGTTACGGCATTTCGGCAAGCCGCTGCCGATCCCGCGTTATCGCCGGACGACCGACGGCACATTTTCTATCATTTGGGTCGGACACTGGAATCGTTAGGCCGGTATGCGGAAAGTCTGGAGACATACGGTCGGGTGAGACAAGAGGATCCGGAGTTCCAGGACGTGGCACGGAGGATCCGACATCTGAGTTCGGGCAAAGGCGGTCCGGTTCCGCAGCCGTCTGGTTCGTGGCAGGCATGGATGACCACGACGTTGAAACCTCAGATGGCGGCTCTCTTTGAACAGACTGGACAATGGTGGGCCGGACAAACCACAAGCTCAAAGAACGAACGGACGAGCCGGAACAATCAGGCGAATGTCCGTGGTGCCATGAGTCCCTGCCCCCGACCAGGGGGCCTTGTGAATGGACGTGTTCAGCCGGCGTTGAGAAAACACGCGATCGAGCACCGTCGGCATGTTCGCGTGCCGGTTCGGCTGGATAGTTACTTTACGGTGAAAGGTCGGACAGTGGGTGGCAAGGGGGAATTACGCGACTTGTCTCCATGGGGGTGTCGTGTCGCATGCAGCACGGATTTTCCCGTCGGTACGGATGTGCAAGGTTGCATCTATCTGCAGAATGCCACGACGGCCTTCTTCATCGAAGGGGCGACGGTGCGATGGATCGGTCAGAAGGAATTCGGGCTATCCTTCACCAGTGTGCGCCCGGTCGTGCGACAACAGATCGCGCAGCTCTGCCAGGCCCATGCAGCCTGAACGGCTGGTTCACTCGCCGGCCCAGGAAGTCAGGATGGCCCGGTCATCGCAGCCGAAGTGGCTCGTGTGGAGTACGCGAGCACTGGGGGTGACCATCAGTTGAAGAAGAAAAATCCCCGTTTGCTCCTCTCGATCGGCTACACTGCGTGTCACCGATCATGCCGCCGATTCTGTTGCTCAGTTGCGAGTCTCTCGGAAAAAGCTACGGGGTGAAACCGCTGTTCACCGACCTGTCGCTCGGACTCTCCGAGGGCGATCATGTCGGACTGATCGGCCCCAATGGCTCTGGGAAGTCCACATTGCTCAAAATCTTGGCCGGCTTCGACGAACCGGACAAGGGGACCAGGTCCGTTCGCCGGCAGATCCGCATCGGGTATGTGCCCCAAGAACCCTTGTTTAATCAGCGGCACTCGGTTGAAGAGGCGCTGGCACAAGCCCTGTTAGATCAGGGGTTGGATCCGCATGAGCAGGGTGGGCAAATCGCCAAGGCGCTCAGCCTCGGGGAATTTGTGCGTACAGACCAGGCGGTTGCGACCCTGTCGGGTGGGTGGAGGAAACGGCTGGCGATCGCACGGTCGCTGATGCTGGAACCGGATATCCTGCTTCTGGACGAACCGACCAACCATCTCGATGTCGAAGGCATCCTCTGGCTCGAAGGTCTGCTGAAAGCCGAACCACATGCCTTCATCGTCATCAGCCACGACCGGCGATTTTTGGAGTCGGTCACCACCCGGATCTGGGAATTGAACCGCCAATACGCCAATGGTGTTTTCCAGGCGAACGGCCGGTACAGCGAGTTTCTCGAGCAGCGTGACGCCGCGTGGCAGGCACAGGCCGACTATCAGGCGTCGCTCGCTAATCGGGTACGACGGGAGGTGGAATGGCTTCGGCGCGGACCTAAAGCCAGAACCACCAAGGCCAAGGCGAGGATCGATTCGGCAGGGAGGCTTATCGACGAGCTGCACGAAATCGAATCGCGACAGCCGACCGTGCCGGCGGGCATCGACTTTACGGCTTCTGGAAGAAAATCAAAACAGTTGTTGGTTGCGAAGGGCATGAGCAAATTACTCGGCGGGAAACCGATCGTGACGAATCTCGATCTCATGGTGGGGCCTGGCGAACGGATCGGGCTGCTGGGGCCAAATGGCAGCGGGAAATCCACGCTTCTCAAACTCCTGGCCGGGACGTTGGAACCCGATTGCGGCACGTTGACTCGAGCTGAGGGGTTGCGGGTGCTAGCCTTCGAACAACATCGGGAATCGTTGGACCAGCAAGTCTCCTTGCGGCGAGCTTTCGCGCCGGCCGGCGGCGATGCGGTCGTCTATCTGGACCGGTCCGTCCATCTGGTCTCGTGGGCGAAGCGATTTCTCTTCAAGCCGGAGCAACTGGATTTGCCGGTCTCGCGCCTTTCCGGTGGCGAGCAGGCTCGGCTGTTGATTGCGCGGCTCATGCTTCAACCAGCGGATGTACTGCTCCTCGACGAACCGACGAACGATTTGGATATTCCGACCCTCGATGTGCTGGAAGAAAGCCTGCTGGAATTTACCGGGGCGCTGGTGTTGGTCACGCACGACCGCTGGCTCTTGGACCGCGTCTCCACCAAACTTCTGGCACTGGACGGGACAGGCCGTGCCGAGTGGTTTGCCGACTACGCTCAATGGGAGGCGGCGCAGGAACGAAAGGCGGTAGAGGGCAATAGGCCGCAGACTGCGAAGGAGAGTGCCTCACCGGCGGGATCGTCCAAGAGAAAAGGCCTCTCCTACAAAGAGCAAAAGGAATGGGACCAGATTGAGGCCGCAATCCTGCACGCCGAAGAACGAGTTGCCACCTGTCTGGCTGCGGCGAATGATCCGGCCATCGCCTCGTCCGCCGCCGATCTTCAAGAGCGGTATACTTCACTCCACAGTGCCCAGGCCGATGTCGAACGACTCTATGCCCGCTGGGCCGAGTTGGACCAAAAGCGCGCCCAAGCGATGAGCCGCACACAGTAACGCCGGTCTCAACTACATCGGGACTCCCGCGTCACGTGCCAGATTGATTTGGCTGGGGAGCGACCAGTGCTCTTCCGCCAGCGGTCGCGCTACAGTTTTGCCCATTGCTGGCCGATAGACACGGTAGAGGCCTGGCTGTCGCACATACGACCTGGAAGGATGATTCCCCATGCCATCAGCGCACGGACTGGTCCAGTCCTGCACGTCTATCTTCACATTGCCGGATATGTACTGTTGTGTGCCGGATGTGGTGGATAATCCCAAGTCGACTACGGACGATCTCGTCAACGCCATCAAGTGTGATCCCGCGATCTCAGCCCGACTTCTTCGTATTGTCAACAGTCCTCCACCAACTGCGTCCCAGCGAAGCCGGCAAATTTTCGCTGCATGCGTCCATAGAGCACTTGGCCGGTGTTGTCGCCGATCAGGAGGAGCTCGATCAGAACCGGCGGCAAGAGGGGTTGCCGTTCGAGCCCCATGCCGTTACCACCACAGGGTTCGCTTCAGCCAACCTTCCAAACCTGCTTACCGAGGCGCGCGCTCAGTTACAAGATACCCTGACGCTGATCTATCCCCACGCTCTGGCTGCGTAGCCATTCAGAACATCAGCCGAGACAGAAGCACGGGGGCAACTCCCTGGTTGCGCCCGTGGCGGCATGGCCGGTGTGGACAATCGGATTGATTTGGAATGGCGCAACTAGATGATGCCGGCCAGTCGGTTCAGTCCTAATGTGGTTTGCAGGAAGAACAGCTGGAAAATCTGGTATTCCTGCGCACGCACTGGCTGGCGACTTGTTGCCCGATCGCAATAGACGAGTCCGATCGGTTTGACGCCGACTCGCAATGACGCGATGATCGCCGATGTCGGATTCCAGATCTCGAGAAACTCCTGTTTGATCGTTCCTGACATGAGGGCGGAAAAGTCCTGGACATGGAGTGGTTCGGTTCGCTTGAGGACCGTGAGGAAAAACTGATGTTCCTGAATGTGGGATTACAGGGCGTGGCCCTAAGTCGGACACTACGAAAGAATCGCCGGAGAACCGGATCGCCGAAGAGAGGTAAAGACGATCGGCAGATTGCTGATTTCGGCCCAGGACAGCACGGCAATCTCCTGCCCGACGCCGAAAGATTGGAGCAGCAGGAAGATGCCGAACACGAGGGCAATGATACCGGGCCAGATCATCGAGAGAGTACCAAGCACGAGGACGAACACCATTGCCTCAAATGTATGCTGGGCAATCTGGCTTCTGGTTGTAGTCATAGGGCCCTCCCTGGTCTGCTCTCTGCCAATTGCATGAAAGGCGCTGCTGGAGACCGGCAGCATGATGCGCCTAAGGAGCCTAAGTAGCAACCGGGAAGAAGACCCAGTAGGAGTAGGGCTATTGCCAGGGTGGCGCAATGATGCAGGCGGGGATCAGGGGCGAAAAAAGACTCCCAGCGATACGGAAAGACCCCGCATTTTGTATCATGGCAGGGACGATATTCAGCCGATTGCAAGTGTCGGATAGTCGCTGTAGCCATCGGCGCCGCCCCCATACAGTCGATCGTAGTTGACTTCGTTGAGCGTAGCGTGTCTCTTGAAGCGTTCAACCAGGTCTGGATTCGCGATGTACGGGCGTCCATACACGATGGCATCGGCTGCTCCGCAAGCCACCGCCGCTTCGCCGCTTGCACGAGTGTAGCTCCCGTTCGTCATCCAGACACCGTGGAAGTGCTGACGGGCGACTGCCAGGATCGCCTGTTCCTGAGGCAGCGTGTGGTGGTCGTGTCGAATTTCCAGAAACCCGATTGTGCGTCGGCTCAACTCCGTTGCGACATAGGTCACCAGCGCCTCGGGCTGGCTTTCGGTCATGTCATTGAACGGAACCAAAGGCGAGATCCGCACCCCGACGCGTCCGGCACCCCAGACGCCAATGGCTGCATCAGTCACCTCCAGGAGAAAGCGCGCGCGGTTTTCAACGGAGCCACCATAGATATCCGTGCGCGCGTTGACACCGTCACGCAAATAGTTATCGATCAAATAGCCATGGGCGCCGTGAATCTGCACCCCGTCAAAGCCGGCGGACCGGGCATTTTTTGAAGCGAGCCGGAACATGTCCACATATCGCGGGATTTCCTCAGCCCGCATCGCACGAGGCACTTCGTAGGGTTTGAGGCCATCTGGAGTCTGAGTCTCACCATTACGAATCGCAACGGCGCTGCTGGAGACCGGCTGTTCGCCGTCATTCAACAAGGAATGCGCGGCACGGCCGGGATGCCAGATTTGCATGAAGATGCGTCCACCCTTGGCATGGACCGCATCCGTCACGCGGCGCCATCCTGCCACATGTGCAGCGCTATAAATACCGCCTTCGCCCATGAAGGCGCAGGCGTGGGCATCGACCATCGTGCACTCGGTCATCATGAGGCCGCTTGAGGCGCGTTGGGAGTAGTAGTCCACCATGATGTCGTTGGG
>DASUMN010000185.1:0-9379 GCA_036277675.1 Nitrospira sp.
GACGCAAAGGGATGGACCTCCGTACCGTCGAGCGCTGGCTCTCACCGAATTTGAATTACGAGCCTGCCTAATATAATAGCCGGCACACTTTCTCTGTAACCCTCTCTTCCACTACAATAACCCCTTCGCGAAACGTATAAAGGGGTGTCCCATGCAGGCCCGCATTCTCGTTGTCGACGATGATCCGGACATTCTTAGTGCCTTGAAGAAGCGCCTCCTCTGGATGGGCCATGACGTGTTCACGGCCGAGGACGGTGAACAGGCGCTGAAACTGGTGACAGACGATCAGCCTGATCTGATGTTGTTGGATATCGAGTTGCCTGGTTTGAGCGGACTCGCCCTCCTCAAACAGCTTCGAGAACGGCGTTCGACGGAACACGCGCAGGCCATTCCGGGCGTGATCGTCTTGACCGCCTTCGGGACGATCGGCCGGGCGGTGGAGGCGATGCAGCTGGGGGCGTGCGATTTCCTGACGAAACCGTTTGAGCCGGATCACCTGGCCATCGTGATCGACAAAGCGATGGCCCAGATGGCCCTCACGCGACAGATCGGGCTTCTGCGAGCGGAAGTCGAGGGGCGGTATGCGCACATCGTAGGACAGAGCCAACCGATGGTGCAGCTGCTGGAGACGGCGCGGCGGGCGGCGGCGTCATCGGCGACGGTGCTCTTACTCGGCGAAACGGGGACGGGAAAAGAAGTCCTGGCCCGTGCACTGCACCGATGGAGTCCGAGGGCCGCCAGGCCGTTCGTGGTCGTGAACTGCTCGGCGTTGCCGGAGAATTTGCTGGAGAATGAGCTGTTTGGGCACGAAAAAGGCGCCTATACCGGCGCGGTGACACGTGAGTCCGGCAAGATCGAAGCGGCGGAAGGCGGCACGGTCTTTCTCGATGAGATCGGCGATATGCCGGCAGGACTTCAGACGCGGCTGCTCCGCCTGCTTCAGGACCAGGAATTCTATCGGGTCGGCGGTACCCAGTCGATTCGGACCAATGTGCGCTTTGTGGCGGCCACGAACAGGGATTTGAAAGAGGCCATCCAGGAGGGGACGTTCCGTGAGGATTTGTTCTACCGGCTCAACGTCATCTCGCTCACATTGCCGCCCTTGCGCAAACGAGCGGACGATCTGACCGCATTCGTCGATCATTTTGTCCGGCGGCATGGAGCCGCGATGGGCCGCCGGACCGTCACGGTCAGCCAAGGAGCCTTGGACCTGATTCGTGAATATCACTGGCCAGGCAACGTGCGTGAACTGGAAAATGTACTGGTTCGTGCCGTCACGCTCTGTTCCGATGACTGCATTGAGCCGGAACATCTCGGCATCGCAATCCAACGAAAGCTGCCGATCGAAGTGGATATCGCGGTAGAAGAACAGCTGAACTACCACGCCGTGATGGATCTCTACAGCCGGAAAATCATCGAGGAAGCGCTGCGCCGAACGGGGTGGAATCAAACAAAGGCAGCGGAGCTTCTGGGACTCCAACGAACGTATTTGGCCAGACTCATCAGGCAGCGCGGTGTGCCCACCAAGCCGCTCTCCAGGTAACTCGCTGAATGCTCTTATTCGGTTAGACGCGGCTAAGACTGGACGGTTTGATGAGAGGAGCCGCAGGGCAGTTCGATAGGCGCCGAGGCCTGTTGCATTGAACCGGCTGCGCGCAGGGTGAAGGAAAAACAACTGCCTTGACCGGTCGCCGTGTCGACCCAGAGTCGGCCATGATGAAGTTCCACAAGTAACTTGGCGATCGCCAATCCTAGCCCAGCGCCCTTGGCATGTTTGAGCGCGGTGGCCGTGCGGTAGAACGGCTGAAAGATCTTGTCTGTCTCCTCCTGGGCGATGCCGGGTCCCACGTCGCGGACCGACACGCGAATCTCATCGTCGGAGATTCTCGTGGCGGACACGTCAACGGCCGTATACGAAGGCGCAAATTTGACCGCGTTGTGCAGGAGGTTGAGGAGTATCCGGCGCAATTTATCGGAGTCCGCTGACACGGAGGGAAGGTCGGGCGGCAAGGACACGGCGATGGTCACCCGTCGTTCCACGGTCAGGGGATGAAGATCTTCAACGGTCTTCTCGATCAAGGTTCCGAGCGTGACCGGTTCGAGGTGCAAGACAGTTTGGTCCATTTCGATTTGGGAGAGATCCAACAATTCGTCGATCAAGGTCTGGAGACGAGAAAGATTGGCTTCCACGCGAAGCAATGATAGCCGTTGATCGTCATTGACCGCTCCATCGATCCCATCTCGAAGATTGGCCACGTGGACCTTCATGGCCGTCAACGGTGTGCGGAGCTCGTGCGACGCGGTAGAGACGAAGATCGATTTGCGCCGGTCGAGTTCTTGCAGCTTCGCGTTGGCGGCGGCCAGCTCCTGTGTGCGGGCCGCGACGCGGACTTCCAGTGTATGGGCCAGTTCGCGTAACTCCTGTTCGCGCGATTGCAATGTCGTGGCCATGGTGTTGAATGCGTATGTCAGGGTCCCGACTTCGTCGTGCGTCCGCATGGCGACCGCCTGCGCCGCTTCTCCCGCGGCGAGCTTGGTCGCGGCAGCGGTGAGTCCTTGCAACGGAACGGTGATTCGGCGGGCCAGCAAGACGACCACGCACAATCCGCCTGCCAGCGTGCCCAGCGTGATGAGTACCGCTTGCCAGAGCAACCGGCGGAGCATGTGTTGCAGGTGGGTGGTCGACAGGCCGATCTGCACCAGCGTCTGAGGCTGATCCGGAAGGACCGCAGGCTCTTTGTGCCCGTCCAATTGTTCCTCAAGCGTGAGGAGCAGCGCGGGATCGCGAATATCCGCAAGACGACGATGAGGGATTTGCGCCAGGATGTCATAGAAAATCGGCAGCTCTGTCCCTCCCATGAGACTGAATAATTCCGCCGGTGTAAATTCGACGTCCAGTCGGAGGGCGGGCCCATCCTGGTCAAGCCGAATCCCGCTGACGAGCGCGTCATTCGTGCCGGCGGCGAGATATCGGGGCCGGACCAGTCGTGTAACGGACAACTGGCGCTGGCCGCTTGGTTGCGAGGAAAACTGTCTCTGCCATTCATCCTTCCCCGATCCAGAGTGGCAGTCGCCGTTCGGGGCAATGACGGCGGCATACACAACCGGGTTGACGGCAAGGATTTCCTGGATCAGCTGATCCAAACGCTGGCTGTCGCCGGCAACGATGCTGAATCGGCCGGTGTGTGCCAGGTGTTGGGCGAGGAGCGTTCCGCTTTGCACGAGGCTTTCGGCGGCAGATTTTACCTGTTGCTGGATAAACAGCCATCCGAGGAGGAGGCACGCGACAATCAGAATGACAGCGGTGCTAAGTACGAGCTTGATCCGGAGCGGGATCGAGAACCATGAGAGGGGTGGAGTGCCGAGATCAACCATGGCCTGTCTGTATCCACCAGTATTGCCGTCCGACGCCGGTACCAGACGAGATCGCTTAGGGGATCAAATCCGAAGGGGCCGGTTTCCGGGCCGTCATGCCCGGTCCATTGAACAGTCGGCCGGCCAGACGCGTCAGTTCAGGTGATAGATCAAGGCCCAGATATTCGGCGGAATTCGCGTTCAGCGCTAATTGCGGCTGTTCCGGTGCCAGTAAGAGTCCTGCGGAGGCGCGGGGTTCCTTGAGCCTTGTGATCGCAATGCGCGCCGCCTGTTGTCCCACGGTCCAGGGATCCAAGACCAGGGCGCCGAGTGCGCCTTGCTGCACCAACGTTGATGAAAAGGTGAACATCGGAATCTTGGCTTCGAGGGTCGCTTCCAAGAAGAACGGAATCGAAGATTCGGAGACCACCTTCTGATCTTGAATCAACCAGAGTGCGTCGATTTGAGGGAGCAACGCTCGGACCGCCTTGGGAATCTCCTCATGATGGCGAATCGCGACCGTCACGAGCTCCAGCCCCTGCCGTTTGGCCGCTTGAAGCGCATCGCGCACGAAGGTCCCGCTGTGCTCCTCATCGTAGAGCAGTCCGATTCTTTGCCGATTGGGCAGTACTGAGCGCAGCGTTGAGAGTTGGGCTTCTGCCGGTGTTCGGGCGGCAATTCCGGTCATGTTGGAAGCGGGGAGCCCATGCAGTTCAGGGTTGAGCACCATGCAGAACACCACCGGTGCATCGAAAATTTCCATCTTGGCGGCCATCGCGGCTTTGAGGCCGACGGCAAAGACAAGGTCGGGGGGTGACGCGCGGAGGGTTTTGCCGATGTCGCGTCCGCGCTCGAGGTGGCCGTCGAGACTATATTCCTTGGTCTGTGCTGTCGGTGAAAGACCGGCCTTAAAGCCGACGACAGCCTGCTCATAGTATGAGAGATCGGACGATTTGAGGATGACAACGTCCTCAGCGCCGGCCGGGACTGAGAAACTTGTGAGCCAGAACAGCGCGAAAAGAGGGAAAATCCGTAGCATGAGAAACCCTCGCCGGCCCAGGTCAGAAACTCAATGAGCGCATTCTCTCAGACTAGGCCTCGCATTGCCAAGTCTGAAGGAACATGGCCAACTGCTATGTGTATGAGAGGCGACCGCAAGTCAACCAACAGAAAAGTAAAAGCAAATGTTGGGCCAGAAAATTTCGTATGGCCAATCACTCAAAGCTTGACCGTCAACCATCCCATCACTCGGGTGCCGAGAATATCGCCCAACGGATGCTCACGGTGCTGGTCGTTCAGCGCGTTGAACACTGAGAGGGCCAGTTCAGCCTCACGCGCATCGTCACCGGTCGACTGATGCCAGAGGAGATACCCCAGTCGCAGGTTCAGCAAGTTGTACGCGGGAACCTGTTCGCTGGGAAGCACCGTTCCAGGCTGAAAAAATGGAGCCAGATTTGTAAAGATATCGGCTAAGGGATAGGAGGCGCTGCCCACATAGTGGTAGAGAATCTCCCCGGTGAAAAGGCTCCTGCTCAGACGGAGGCCGGCGTTGACCTTGTGCTCTGGAAACCCGCGTCGGCTGAATCCGCTGGAAGTCTGCCCGATCTCTTGATGCGCGTAGTTGGCAAACCCCGATAACCAGGAAGTCAGCAACACTTCGATGCCGATTTCGCCGCCATATACATCAGCTATTCCACCATTGATGGGACGAGACGGGTTGGCAGGGTTATTGGTCGGATTACGAAAGGCAATAAGATCCGAGATATGGTTGAAAAACCCGGTCATTCTGGTTCGCAACCGGTGGTCCCACCACCAGCCTTGATAGCCGAATTCATAGGAAGTAATCTGCTCAGGCCTCACATCGGTCGATCCTAACGCAACGGACATCCCCGGCGGGAGTCCAGGAAGGGTCACCATGGTCAGGAGGTTCAGACCGACATCCGTGGTGGTTGCTGGACGATGGGCGACAGAGCCGGACATCCGAAAGGCGTGGTTTTCAGTTATGTGGTAGACCACTGCGCCGCGTGGAGACAAGGTCGGTGTACCGAAGGTGTCGAGGTCATAGCGTAGTCCGGCGCTCACCTCGAGCGCGGGACGTACCTGCCAATCCCCTTGAGCATAGAGCCCGAGACGGTTCTGCGCAGTACGGTTGCTCAGAATATTCGACGACAGCGCGATGTGGCGAAAGTTGGCGCCGACATTGAGTTTGAGCGCCTCAAGCGGATTCAGTTGGTAACGGGATTCAAAGTCGTACGTATTGAACGAGAAATCCTGATCTGTTCGCCCAGATCGGTCGGTGAGGGAGAACATCGGGGCTAAGAGAGGATAGACGGTCGGGGTCGTCTTGCTGAAGAGGCCGTTCCACGAACCGCGTACGAGCAGCCCGTCCTGTTCATAGCTGAGGAGCCCATGGGCTTGGGACAAATGAGTATCGGAGGAGTTTGTTTCGGTGACGAATCCGTTGTAGGGGTTTGCTCGTGAAATCCCTGCCTCGGCGCGTAGTCGTCCGCGCTGTGAAAGGCGATATTCCGTCATGCCGCCGACTCGTTGACTGTTGAGCGCCGGCGCGTGCCTGTCCGACCATCGTTGATTCTGCTCATGTCCGCCCGACACACGGTAGCCCCAGTCGCCGACGGTTCCAGCGTGGACGCCGTTGATCAGCAGGGTCCCCAGTTCACCCCCGGCGACTTGTAAGGTGCTCCCACGCATATCTTCCGGGCTTTTGGTGATGATGTTCACGACCCCGTCGAAGGCATTGAAGCCGTACACGGCGGATGCGGGACCCTTCAGGACCTCGATCCGCTTAATTTCAGTCAAGGCCACGGGAAGAAATTTCCATAAGACTTGTCCGGACTGGTCGATGTAGATCGACCGGCCGTCAACCAGTACCAGGAGCTTGTTGGCGAGGAGCTGATTGTTTCCGCGCACGCTGACGTTGAAATCCACGGCGTTTGTTTGCATGACCTCCATGCCTGGGACTTGTCGCAGCAGCGTGGGAATGTCGGTGGCCCCTGAGTGGCGGATGTCGGCATCGGTAATCACGTAGACATCGGACGGGGCGTGAGAAATCGGCTGTTCATAGCGGCTGGCGATACTGACGGTTTCCTCCTTCAGGTAGAGGGTTTCTTCCCGGAGGCGCTTGTCTGTTTCGGAAGATGTGCGGGGGATGGGGAGAGCAGTCTCAGTCCCAGCGTACAGTGGGCCACTGTACCAGCAGACCAGGATGGCAATCAGTGTCGCCTCTCGTATGCCTGTACGGATTACCTGTCGCGGCATGACTCAGCGCGCACTCTCACTATTTTCCCGCGACTCGGTACAGCCTATCGATCGCGATGGCAAGGAGATCAACGAGCGGAAATGTACCGTGAGGCAGCGTGAAGAGTCTAGGTGTCATTAGAGATGCAGTGATTGTTTTAAGAGGTCCAGGTGAATCTATATAGATCCGAACCTATTTGGATTCATTGTTGCTATGGAGGCATTTCCTCGATCTTCTGAACGCATTGTTTAAGCGCTCGCGAATGATCGCATGCGATCGCGTCCAATCGGGATCGCCTCTGCTGGACTGGCATTTCGAGCGGTCAAGGCCACAGTCACAATTTGTAATAGCTAAGCGAAGTGAATCAGTAACTTCTGGAATGAAACTGGCATGGCAGGTTCGTGCATCACAGGTACGGATGAACGAAGCGGCCTCGGAGCCTGTTGTTCACGGTGTTTCGACGGCTGTTATGAGGAACAAGATGCTGTCTCGTTGCGAAATGTACGCTTCTAGTCCGGATACGTCATGCTGGATGCAAAGAGGGGGATGCTGTGAACCAGTCATCACAGCATCAATCTTTTCTCGGAGTAGGAGAGAGAAAGAGAGGGTGGGCACTATGAGGCTCTTGATGATCATCAGCATTGTCACAGGTCTCGCACTGTCCTCGCCATGGGCTTCCCTGGCAGAGGAGAAGCAGCGGGGAAGTGCTCAAACCGCGGTCTCACCATCTGGTGCGGAGTCAGCCGCGAAAGTGCTGTATGTTCCGCCGAGAAAGGGGGCGCCGGCTCCTGGAACCAAAAGAGGAGGGGGCACGCGCGGTATGAATAAAAGCGTCCCCGTGATCAGCGTGATAGCTCCGGATCATGTGGGGTGGACGCTGCAAGCGCAGCCGGTCCTCTATTGGTTTGCTTCAACCGAACAGAACTTACCCTATGAGTTTGTGCTGATCGCGGATAGCGCTGAGGCGCCGGCGGTAGAAGCGAGACTTCCGCAACCGGCACACCCTGGCATTCAGCAGATCCGATTGTCCGATTATCACGTCAAACTCTTACCCGGAGAACGGTATCAATGGTCGGTTGCCCTGATTCTGGACTCGGATGAGCCTTCGGGCAACATCGTGGCAAAGGGAGTCATTGAACGGGTTGATCGGGACAAGCTTGACCAGCCGCTGTCAAGCGACATTGCGACGGCAGATGCGCCAAGGCGCTATGCTGAAGCGGGAGTCTGGTATGACGCCGTCGCGACGATTTCCGATCTGATTCTTGCCAATCAGGCGGACGGAGAATTGCTGCGGCAGCGGGCGTCGTTGCTTGAACAAGGGGGGCTTAGCGAGGTCGCCGCGAGGATGCTGGCCATGCAGGCCTCGTCGGCGCAGTAATGGTGGTGGGGCGCAAGGTTAGTGAGCGGCGAGCGGGCCACCGTGCTGCTGGCGAACGTACGCTGAGACAGGGGGTGAGGTCGTATGAATGTCAAGGGGTTCCTCATGGAAGATGATTATGGACAGGAGTTCGTCGTGGTCTGTGAAAAGCCGCATGGGCAGCCGGGGAAGGTCTTCGCGCTCAGGGGCTGGCAACGGCGGCGAATGGTTCCGCTGCGGTATACAGGGCCAGAACTTCGCCATATCACCGGGGAAGTGCTGAGAACCCTCGATGGCTTGTTCCGGCACCTGTTGGATGTGGGTGTTGATCCACAAGATAGACCCCCTTCCCATTCTGGACTGGAGGGGATTCGCACGGGAGGCGTGGGCTAACCGGAGAGGTATCGGACCATGGCAGGGGAGAAGCGTGTGCGAGGCGGCTTCCACCGCGGCCGCTACAGGTGCTGGTAATCACGTATGACTGAGTCAGGAGCACAGTGATGGAGAAGGAGTTGTCGGCGCGGGCACGCGTGATCCAAGTGTTGTTGCGGCAGGGTAAATCCACGAAGGAGATGAGTGAGATCTTGGGGATCTCCCCCCGCGCCGTGCAAACCTATCTGAGGCACATCTATTGGTATCTGGGCGTCCAGACGAAGAGCGAAGCGATTGTGGCGTTGTATCAGTCGCCGCGCCGAAGTAAAAGCGATCGTTCAGGAGGAATATAAATTATAAAAACTAGGTATAATACCGTACGCTACTTATGATCTAGAATTGGGGGAGGCCGTGATGATACAAGGCCCGACTGGGTGCTCCTGTCCCAGAGTGTGTGGACTTGGCGGGAACCAATGTGACGCACGAGGGGCTCCCTAACGAGGCAACATAATTGAAGTAGGAAATTCTGAAGCACTCAATGGGGGCACATATGTCGACACAGGGGCATGGGCCGCAAACCATAGGAGGCCTTTTATGGGAGGGAGAGTGCGAGTAAGAGCCGTATTCCTGGCGTGCGGCCTGTTGCTGGCCGCACCCGTGCACGCGCAGTACCCGAGTGTCCCGAAGGAAACTTTTGAGGCGCTGAAGATTGAGCGGTCAGCTACCCCCAAGGAGTTTCATGAGGCGCTGACCACTCGCTATAAGGATCCAGGTAGAGGAGCGGGAAAGGGGCAGTACGGCCAGTATTGGGAGCCGATTGCCATGACCAAGTACTTCGATCCCGCAACCTTCTACAAGCCGCCGCAATCGGTCAAGGAGGTCGCCTCGCGCGAACAGTGCGTGAAGTGCCACACCGATGAGTCGCCGGGCTGGGTGGCCATGTGGAAGCGCAGCACCCATGCCAATCTGGACCAGATCCGCAAGCTCACGCCCAAAGATGACACCTTCTATAAGAAAGCCAAGCTGGAAGAAGTCGAAAA
>DASUMN010000186.1:0-15638 GCA_036277675.1 Nitrospira sp.
CCAGCCGATATGCGGCACTTTTAATTTCGAACCGGCGGCAAATCGTCGAACCTTGCCCGGAATAATGTCGAGCCCCTTATGCGGGCCGAACTCCTCGCTCTCCGTGAAGAGGAGCTGGAGGCCGAGGCAAATCCCGAGAAACGGCTTGCCCGATTGGATCGACGCGCGGATCGGCTCCACCAGCCCATACTGCTCGATGTTCGCCATACAGTCACCGAACGCCCCAACCCCCGGCAAGACCACGTGACTCGCATTGCCGATCACCCTGGCGTCTCGCGTCACCACTGCCTGGTGCTCCACGGCCTCGAAGGCCTTGGAGACACTGCGGAGATTGCCCATCCCGTAATCAATAATCGCGATCATAGAAGAAGCGGCCCGCCGTTATGGGAGCGTAACAATACCGCAACCGCCAGGAGACTGCTACTGGCAATCTTGGCCGATAGTAGGCCTCTTTGCATTTCGCTCGCTGCTGGCTGCCTGATAAAACAGAAACGGGACAAGCTCCTCTTTCAGAAGCCTGCCCCGTTTACAACGGCAGATTTACCGACCTGCGGCAAGAACGCTAGAGCATCCCCTTCGTGGAGAGGACCTTTCCCGCAAGCCGCTCTTCCGGCATCGTCGCTTGGTCGAGCGCTTTGGCCAAAGCCTTGAAGATGGCTTCCATGATGTGGTGGGGATTACGGCCGTACATCAGATTGACGTGCAGATTGAGTCCGCCGTGGGTCACAAAAGCTTGAAAGAAGTCTTCGAACAAACCGAGGTCGAAGGATTTGATCTTCCGATCCGGCAAAGCAACGTTGTAGACCAGAAACGGCCGGCCGCTGAGATCCACGGTCACCTGCGCGAGGGTTTCATCCAGCGGCGCCGACGCAAAGCCGAATCGCTTGATCCCCGCCTTCTCGCCGAGCGCCTGATGCAGCGCCTTCCCCATGACGATACCCACATCTTCGACTGTGTGGTGTTCGTCGATGTCGAGATCGCCCTTGGCCTGCACGGTCAAATCGAAGAAGCCGTGTTTGGCCAGCAGTTCCAGCATGTGATCAAAAAAGCGAATGCCCGTATCGATCTTGCCGTGGCCACGCCCATCGAGGGCCCATTCGACGGAAATGTCCGTCTCTTTGGTTGCACGATGAATAGCCGCCTGGCGCACCGGAGTCCCGTTCTTTTTCATGAAAACCTGCTCTGGGCCGACTTCGCATGCGCGTCGAACCCTTCGATGTGAGCCAGCCGGATCAGCGGATCTTTGACCTTCGCCAGCTCGTGCTTAGTGTAATGAACGATGTTACTGACCTTCACATAGTCGTTCACGGACAGTGGGGAGAAAAACCGCGCACTCCCGCCCGTGGGCAATACATGATTGGGCCCGGCGATGTAATCGGCAACGGACGGCGGCGTGTAGCGGCCCAAAAACAGCGCGCCGGCATGCCGGATCTGCTCCAAATAATCGAATGGATTATCGACCGAGAGGGACAAATGTTCGGCGGCGATCTGATTGGCCACGTCGATCGCTTCGTCGATCGTCCCCACGACAAACGCAACGGCATGGCGGGCAATGGCCTTCGAAGCGATCTTCTCGCGCTGGAGTCCCTTCAATTGCTGCTCGATCAGCTTCGAGACATCTTTCGCCAACCGTTCCGAGGTCGTCACGAGAAAGACCTGCGCATCCTCGTCGTGTTCAGCTTCGCAGAGCAGATCGGCGGCGACATGGGCTGGGTTGGCATGTTCGTCGGCCAGGACCAACAGTTCGCTGGGACCGGCGATCATATCGATGCCGACGATTCCATAGAGCAACCGCTTGGCGGTCGCCACATAAATGTTGCCTGGACCGACGATCTTATCGACCTTGGCGATGGTCTTCGTCCCATAGGCCAACGCCGCGACGGCTTGCACGCCGCCGGCGCGATAGATTTCTGTGACCCCGGCAATATCAGCTGCCACCAGCAGATAAGGATTGATGGGGCCTTTCTGCGGCGGTGTCACCATCACGACTCGTTGCACCCCAGCCACTTTGGCCGGAACCGCGCACATCAAGACCGACGAGGGATACACGGCCTTCCCGCCCGGCACATACACCCCGACCGCGTCGAGCGGCATCACGGCTTGCCCTAACGTGGCGTCGCCGTCCTGATACATCCAGGTCTTCGTCCGCTGGCGTTCGTGAAAGGCGATGATCCGTTGCGCGGCAAGCCTGAGCGCATCGCCTTCATCCTTACGGATGTGAAAGTAGGCGTTTTTGATTTCTTCCGGCGTCACACGCAGTGCATCCGGTTTCAATGCCACTTTGTCGAACTGTTTGGTGTACCGCAGCACCGCTTTGTCGCCGCCGCGTTCAACGGCCTGCAGAATGGCGCGAACGGTTTTTTCCACCGCGGCGCCAGCCGCTTGGCCTCGGGACACGGTTTTTTTGAGACTGGGAAGAAAACTGCGATCTGCCTGGGTGACGATCTTCATGCGCGCGCCGCCTTTTTCTTGCCCCTGCGGGCGGTCGAGGGGCGACCCTTTCCGAGCGTCGAGGCTCGGGGCTCCAGCGCCGCCCGGAGTCTGCGGATCAACTCCATGAGCGGTTCATGTTTCAGTCGGAGACTCGCCCGATTGACGATGAAGCGAGCCGTCGATTGGGCGATCACTTCCACTTCAGCAAGATCGTGGGCCTTGAGCGTGCTGCCGGTTTCGACCAGATCGACGATACGATCGGCCAATCCCACGACAGGGGCCAACTCAATCGAGCCATAGAGCTTGATGATCTCGACCGGGATGCCCCGTTCATTGAAAAACCGCTCGGTGATCTTGGGATATTTCGTGGCGATGCGGATTTTGGACGACAGCCGATCGCGCAGCCCTTCTCCCATGAGCGCGGCGACCGAGATTCTACACGCTCCAAACCCTAAATCCAATGGCTCATACACGTCGCTGTCTTGTTCCATGAGCACGTCTTTGCCCACAATGCCGGCGTCCGCACCCCCATATTCCACGTAGGTGGGAACATCGCTGGGCCGGACGATCAGGAACGTCATCCCGATGTCCGGGCAGGCAAACACCAGACGCCGGCTTTCCCCCGACAATCCAGCCACGTCGTACCCGGCCCGCCGGAACAACTCCAGCGCGGATTCAATCAATTTCCCCTTGGAGAGCGCAATGGTCAGCATTCGCACTTCTTAATGGACGACCCCGGCTGATTTCCGGCGTTCGATGATAGCACCCAATGCCTGTAATTTTTCTTCAATCCGCTCATATCCCCGATCGAGGTGATACACCCGTTGCACCTCCGTGACACCCTCGGCTGCCAGACCGGCGAGAATCAACCCGGCGCTCGCCCGAAGGTCCGATGCCATGACCGGCGCACCCGTCAAGCTTGGCCGTCCCGTCACGACCAGCCGATTGCCTTCGACCCGGATGGAGGCCCCCATCCGCCGCAATTCCTCGACATGCATAAATCGACTCTCGAACACCGTTTCGGTCACCACGCTGGTACCGTCAGCCACCGTCATCAACGCGACCATTTGCGCCTGCATATCCGTCGGAAATCCCGGATAGGGCAAGGTCCTCAGATCGGTGCCCTTTAACCCATCCGATGTCCTGATACGAACGCAGTCTTTCTCAGCCTGAACCTCAGCTCCCGCTTCTCTCAACTTCATGAGCATGGCTTCGAGGTGAGCGGACCTGCAATGGGTAATCGTGACATCGCCTCCTGTGATCGCACCAGCCGCCAGATAGGTACCGGCTTCGATCCGGTCGGGAATAACCTCATGATCCCCGCCCTGAAGCTCTCTGACCCCTTCGATCGTGATCACATCCGTCCCAGCCCCCTCAATGCGTGCGCCACGCTTGATTAGAAAGTCAGCCAAGTCATTGATTTCCGGCTCCTTTGCCGCATTCTCCAACACGGTTGTCCCTTCGGCCAACGACGCCGCCATCATCAAGTTCTCCGTTCCGGTGACCGTCGGTGTATCGCAATAGATGCGCGCGCCTCTCAATCGTTTGGCCGTGGCCGTGATATACCCGTGCTCGATGGAAATGTCAGCTCCTAATTTCGCCAGGCCGGCCAGATGAAGGTTGACCGGACGGGACCCGATTGCGCAACCGCCGGGCAATGACACCTTCGCCTTCCCCCACCGGGCGACCAGCGGCCCCAGTGCTAACACGGACGCCCGCATGGTTTTGACCAGATCATAGGGGGCCTCGGTCGAGTCGATCACGTCCGCTTTGATGACCGCCCGGTTCCCCTCATGAGAGACCTTCGCCCCGAAGATACTCAAGAGCTTCCCCATGGTCAGGACATCAACTACGCGTGGAACGTTGGTAATCACACATTCGCCGCCGCCCAAGATCGTCGAGGCTAAAATAGGCAGCGCGGCGTTCTTGGCCCCGCTGATTCGCACTTCTCCGCGCAGCCGATTCCCGCCAGTAATGACGATCGTATCCATGACTTAGTCCAGGCGCCTGACGATCACGATTCGTTCGATGCCGGCGCCGTCTTTGGCGATCTCGACCGGTGTGTACCCTCCGATTTGCTCGGCCATCTGTTGGATAGCAGGCCGTTGTCCCTGGCCGATTTCCATTACCAGCGATCCACCGAGCATCAGATACTCCTTGGACTCACGCAGCAGCCGTTCATGGAACTCGATGCCCGTCGGCCCGCTGACCAACGCCGACCGGGGTTCGAAATCACGGACTTCCGGCTGCAAGCCAGTCCAATCTGACTCCGCGATGTATGGAGGGTTCGAGACAATGACGTCTACCTGTCCCATCAATCCTCGGTCGCGCAACGGAGACAGGAGATCACCTTCGATGAACTCGATTCGGTTTGCAACCGTCTGCCGTTCCGCATTTGCCTTCGCCGCTGCCAGGGCATCCGGCGAGCGATCCACGGCGAGCACCCGTGTTCGCGAGAGGATCGTCGCCAAGGTCACTGCCAGACAGCCTGAGCCGGTGCCGACATCAACCAGCACGGAATCCTTGTTCAGATCAATGGCCGTGAGCGCCTCGCGCAGCAGCACTTCCGTCTCAGGCCTGGGAATCAAGACAGCCGGGCCTACGAAAAATTCAAGCCCACAGAACTCTTGTGTGCCCAAAATGTATTGCAATGGCTCGCGCGCCGCGCGCCTGGACACCAACGATTCGGCCTGGATCCGTTTTTCTGGTGACACTGATTGCTCCGCCTGGGTAGCCAGTTGGTGGGCTTCCAATCCCAGTGCATGCCCCACAAGCCACCGGGACTCCTGAGCCGCATTTTCAATTCCAGCCCGATCCAAAACCTGCTTGGCCCACGTAAGCAGCGCGTCTATCGTATTGGATGCTGTCATGACCACCCCGTGACCGGTTATGCTGGCGCGGCTTCCGCTTGCCGCTGCTGTTGTTCTTTCAGCGCCTGAACGATATCGTCGAGATCGCCTTCCATGACCAATTCGAGCTTGTGCAGCGTAACACCGACCCGATGGTCCGTGACCCGGTTCTGCGGAAAATTGTACGTCCGAATCTTTTCGCTGCGTTCGCCCGTCCCGACCTGCGATTTTCGGTTCTGTGCGATTTCCGCTTCTTGTTTTTCACGCTCCGCTTCGACGATCCGAGCTCGCAACGTCCGCATGGCCTTGGTCCGGTTCTTCAACTGCGACCGCTCATCCTGGCAGGACACCACGACCCCAGTGGGAAGATGGGTGATCCGGACGGCCGAGTAGGTGGTGTTCACGCTTTGCCCGCCCGCGCCTGACGAACAAAACGTGTCGATGCGCAGGTCCTTCGGATCGATCTGTACATCCACCTCATCGACTTCCGGCATCACCGCCACCGTTACCGTCGAAGTATGAATCCGGCCGGACGCTTCCGTGACCGGTACCCGTTGAACACGATGCACCCCAGCCTCGAATTTGAAGTGGCCGTACGCCCCCTTCCCTTCCACCAACGCCACGATATTCTTATACCCGCCGATGCCGGTTTCCGACGCTTCGACCGTATCGACCTTCAAACCTTTATGTTCCGCGAACCTGGTGTACAGACGAAACAGCTCCCCCGCAAAGAGCGCCGCCTCTTCGCCGCCGGTGCCAGCCCGGATTTCCAGCACCAGATTCTTTTCGTCCTTCGGATCTTTGGGAATGAGGAACTCTTTTACCTGTGCTTCCAGCTCGCTCCTCTGACGCTCCAAGGACGCGGTTTCCTCCATTGCCATTCGATGCAACTCGTGCCCAGCCGTCGAGTCCGCAAGAATCTGTGCGGCCTCTTCCAGCTGCTTGGCTAAGTCGTGATAGGTCTTCAACAGTTCGACCGCCGGTTCAAGCTCCGTCCGTTCCTTGCTGAGCTTGCGCAGCTGGGCCGGTTGACTGAGGACGGACGGATCCATGAGTTGATCGGTCAACTCATGAAACCGCGACGCAACAGATTCCCACTTTTTGAGTAACGCCGCCTCCATCTTCCCCTCTCTGCCTGCTCTGGCTTCAGCCCAATCGTCCGCAAAAACAAAGAGACCCTGCTTCGTGGCGAAGCAGGGTCTCTTGCTCTAGAGAATATGGACGCTACTGGCCCTTCTTCGCGTATTTCTTCTTGAACCGCTCGACCCGCCCTTCGGTATCGACGATCTTCTGCGTACCGGTGAAGAACGGATGGCAACCGGAACAGATATCAACGCTGATGTCGCCGATGGTGGTCCTCGTCTTGAACGAATTCCCACAGGCGCAATGGACTGTGGCTTCCCTATAGACTGGATGAATACCCTTTTGCATGATCCGATCACTCCTTACCGAACGTTCACCCCGTTTCGCAGCCCTCAACAAGACCGCGTACTGTAGCCGAATCGGGGGAGAAGAAACAAGCGCTGTTTACCGGTTCATGGACTGCAAGAAATCCTGGTTGGTCTTACTACCTTGAATCTTGTCCATCAGGAATTCCATCGCCTCCATTGTACCCAGCGGGCTCAACACTTTGCGCAAAATCCACATCTTGTTGAGTCGATCCTTGTCCACCAGCAATTCTTCCTTGCGCGTACCGGACTGGCTGATATCGATTGCCGGGAAGAGGCGCTTGTCGGCCAACCGGCGATCCAGATGGACTTCCATGTTGCCGGTCCCTTTGAATTCTTCGAAAATGACGTCGTCCATGCGGCTGCCGGTGTCGACCAAGGCCGTCGCCATGATCGTCAAACTCCCGCCGTTTTCGATGTTTCGGGCGGCGCCGAAGAACCGTTTCGGGCGCTGCAACGCGTTGGAGTCCAAACCGCCGGAGAGCACCTTGCCGCTGGGCGGGGCGATTGTATTGTAGGCGCGCGCCAGCCGCGTGATGCTGTCCAGCAGAATGACCACGTCTTTCTTGTGCTCGACGAGCCGTTTGGCCTTCTCCAGCACCATTTCCGCGACTTGCGCGTGGCGCTGCGCCGGCTCATCGAACGTGGAGCTGATGACTTCCGCCTTGACCTGCCGCTGCCAATCCGTGACTTCTTCGGGCCGTTCATCGATGAGCAGCACGATCAGCGTCACTTCTTTGTGATTCTTGATGATGGCGCGGGCAATTGCCTGCAGCAGCATCGTCTTGCCGGTGCGCGGCGCGGCCACGATCAGTCCGCGCTGGCCCTTCCCAATCGGCGTGACGAGTTCCATCACCCGCGTGCAGTATTCCTCCCGATCAAACTCCAAATTAATCCGTTCTTCAGGATACAGGGGAGTCAGGTTGTCGAACAGAATCTTGTCCCGCGCGACTTCCGGATCTTCGTAGTTGACCTTCTCAACCTTGAGCAGCGCGAAGTACCGCTCGCTCTCTTTCGGGGGGCGGATCTGCCCCGACACGATGTCGCCGGTGCGCAGGTTGAACCGCCGGATTTGCGACGGGGAGATATAGATGTCGTCGGGACCGGGCAGATAGTTCGAGTCCGGCGCGCGCAGAAAGCCGAAGCCGTCGGGGAGAGTCTCCAGGACACCTTCTCCGAAAACCACCCCGTTCTTCTCTGTTTGAGCTTGCAGGATGGCAAAGATCAATTCCTGCTTCCTCAGATTGGCGGCCCCTTCGATCTTGAGTTCGCGGGCCACGTCATTGAGGTCCGCAATCGACTTCTGCTTCAATTCCGCGAGATGCATCACTTCCCCCCTTGCTGCCAGCATACGACTCCTCTCGAGCACCTTGCTCGGTTATGGATCACGACAACTTGTTCAAACTGACCGGCCATGCGATACGTGCTGATGATTGTTGTGTCTGGTCCAGATAGCGTTATGAATACGTCTTGGATGGAATAAATTCTTGTGGAGGACGCCTGCCTTATCTACGAAGAAAGGATGTGGTCTCCGAGATCACCGGGCCATAGGGCGCACGCAACATCTTCGGCTGGCCTACACACTCTCTCATACCCGCGCACGTGCTAGCTTGTGGTTCGAGACAGGTTCCGGAATTGAGTTCTTTTGGAGAGACGACCTTTACACTGGAATGTTACGGGGATCATACTCAGACCTCTGCCGGTTGTCAACTGACATCTCATCTTTTATCATCGCTACCCACCGAGCGTTCATCTTGCTCAATCTTTCTCGGTTTTTCCCTGTGAAACATGACGCGCTTGTTCCGTCAATTCAATATGTGCTACTCCTAACCTCTATGGCGCACGATGACGAAAGTAATCCAAGCCGTGTCTTTTCCCTTTTCGAGGCGAATCAGCTGATCCCTCAATTGCAATCGCATCTGACGACGGTCCAGCAACGGAAAACCACGCTTCTTCGAACGCGAGACGAAGTGCACAAAGCCTCGGCCAACGCTCTCTTGGGCGGTGGGACGGCGGTCGGCAAACACTATGTCACAAGCTTGCAAGACATCAACTCCAGCCTGCATGCGATCCATGAACTGGGGGTCGTGGTCAAGGATGTCGATCTCGGACTATGCGATTTCCCGCACGTCCGTGACGGTCGAGTCGTCTATTTGTGCTGGAAGCTGGGCGAGAAAGAAATCCGCTGGTGGCATGAAGTGACAACCGGGTACAAGGATCGCTGCCCCCTCGAAGACCCAACCTAACTGATTCAAGCCGGCTATTACTTGAATGCGTCGCGTCACGGCATGAAATTCGTCATCATCGGCTACGACGGCCCCGAAGGGGAGGCAAGACGTAAGATTCACCGCCCCGCCCATTTAGCCAATCTGGAACCTCTTGATAAACAGGGCCGTGTGATCCTTGCCGGCCCCCTTACAGATAAAGCAGGCAGCTTGTTAGTCCTGGAGTTTGAAACCCACGAGCAGGCGGTACAGTTCGCACACAACGATCCCTATATGGTGCATGGGGTATTCGAACGGATTGAGGTGCACCCTTTCATGCAGGTGTTGCCTCGCCCTGTCTGACCGTAATTTCTTCAAACCTGTCAGAGACTTCTAGCATTCCCACCTCCTCGCGAGCTCAAACCGCTCCTCACATTGTCCGGTTGCGAAGTGCGCGGTATAGTAATCTCATGTGTTGGCGCACCAGGCTGGCCCTTGCGACGGTCTCCCTCATAACCCTGTGTTCTCTTCCTCTACAGGCAGCGGCATCGGAAACGACAGTGGTCGCCGAGGCTCAATATTTCATGGCCGATGGCGATACGCTGGCCCAGGCTGAGGACACGGTTCTGCAACGGGCTAAACGCAAGGCGGTCGAGGAAGCGGGAATGTATCTCGAATCCACATTTCTCGACGTGGAGAAGAGCGCGGGTGAAAAAAGTTTCCAAACCAGCTCGCTGGAAATCCGCACCATCGCAGCAGCCGTGACAAAAACTGAGGTCCTCGAATCACGGCGCTCCTTCGACAATGATCGGCCCAGCTTTTATGTGCGCATCCGGGCTGTCGTCGATCTTGAGCATTTGCAAGAAGCCATTCGCCGCCGGCACTCTGAACAACAGATGGCCGAAAATTTCCGGCGGCTTCAGAAGGAAAACTCGGAGCTGAAGGCGCAGCTCCGTGGCCTGAAAGCGGCACCGACTGGAGTCCGCACTCTCACGATCGACCCTCCCGGCCGGACCAGGCATAAGGAGCAGGCTCAAGAGCTGGTTGATCGAGCGATTACGACACTGAACTTCCAGCAGAAGATCGAGCTGGCGTCGCGGGCGGCCGTCCTGGACCCGCATGATGCAGACCCATTGGTTGTACGCGGGCAAACCTATCTGAAGCTTGCCTCAACTGCCTACTCCAACAAAGCCAAGCTCAGCGACTATTCAAAGTATGTCGACAATGCTCGGATGGATTTCGACCGGGCGCTCATCATCGATCCGAAGAATATATGGGCGCTGCTCGGACAAGGCGACGTCAATACATGGTTACAGCGCCACGACGACGCGGCTCGTTCATACGAAGAGGCACTGGCACTCGACCCCTTGTTTGATATCGCGCGCCACCGGCTGAGCACGCTCTACACGGCACAAGCTCATAAGTTCGTGGCGGCAAAACGCTGGGAGCCCGCTTTGGCCGTGCTCCAGAAATTGCTGGACGACCACGTACCGGATAGCTGGGTATTCGATCACAAAGCAGCCTATCTGCTCCGAAGCGACATCTACAAGAAACTGAACCAGCCGGCTCAAGCGATTGAAGACTTGAGCGTCGTGCTGAGAGTCGAGCCAGCCGATACGCAGGTGCTTCTCACCAGAGCCAAATTGTATCGGGCTCAGCTCCAGGGACACCTGGCGAAAAACGACTTTGAACGAGCCTGCATGCTCGGTTCAAAAGAAGCCTGCCGGGAACTTCCCTAACGGGCCAGAACCACTCCGCTCTCCTGCCGAATTTTCAGCGATTGAAATCGAGAGGAACCGGATCGGCCTCATTTGACAAGCCAAGAGATCGGCACCTATAATGCCGCTCTCTACCGGATTTGAACGCTGAAATACTCTCGGTGCGGGGTTAGTCCTATGGGCCTAAATCCGCTCCGCTCGGTAGCCCAAAAGCCCACGGAAGTGGGCCTTCTGCGTGGTTGCGGTACGCGAGTGGAGAGCTTAGAGTGTCATCGGTTAAGCCTGTGAAAAATCGTCGTTCTTCGATTAGCTCAACCTTTTATTCGGAGTGTAGGTCGTGATGAGCGAGTACCGTGTGCTCCCAGGTCCTGAACACTTTCTACCCCCAGCCGCCGCCAGCATGGGCATCCAGTTGCCGAACCCCGGCGAAGCTCATATTAACGGCGTCATCGCCTCGGAAGAAAAAGCATATGAGGAAGCCGCGCGGCAATTCTTGATGGCGAAGGTGCCGACAATTTTCCCCGGCCCGCTGGTCTTATGGGCCTGGAACGAAAAGGCGGCCAAGAAAGCAACGGCCATCCGGCATCTGTACAATACATTGAAGGAATGCGTCCAACCAGGCCAAAAGGCGATGCTGATCCCTATGCCGGATTATCGGCCGAAATATCCGAAGATCAACCCCGAAGTCGAAATCAATCCCAATCACCCGAATCTGACCATCTGGCACAACAAGATCGACTGCTGCATGTTTGTCGGCGTTCATTGCCATCAGGCCAATTTGTCGCTTAAAATCATTCGTGGCGGCACATCTTGTTACACCATCGCCATGTGCGCACAGGCAGGCCATGAAGACGCGATGCTGTCGTTCCGCGACGCATCGGTCGAGAAAATCATGAAATTGGCCGATACAATCAAACGGTTGAAAGGGACGGTCCAACCACGGCTCGAAACAGCCAAGAACGGCGCGTCCAGCTGATAAGCCGGAAGCGCAAGCGAAAAGGAGGCCGGATCCATGGCTACCCCCACATCAGTTATTGGAACACAGAATAAAAAGGGACAAACGTACACCGATCCCTGGAAGCTGCTGCACGAAGCCCCGAGGACTCCGTCGTTCTTTACGGGTTCCGAGGTCATCAAGGAAGCGGTCCGCCGGTCCAGCTGCGATGTCATGATCGCCTACCCGATTACTCCGCAATCGGAAGCGGCCGCGCTGATCGGCGAATTATTCGCCGAAGGGTACATCGGCGACTACTTCCGCGGGGAGAGTGAGTTCGCCGTCATGTCACAATGCGCTGGCGCGGCGTTCGGCGGCGCCCGGGTGTTCACAACGACGGCGGGGCCCGGCACGATGCGCGCGATGGAAAACTTCCCGATGTGGGCCGGTGCGCGGCTGCCGATTCAAATGATCGTCACCTGCCGCGGCATCAACTCGCCGCTGTCGATCCAACCGGACACGCTCGAAATTGCCTACCTGCTGAATACCGGCATGCTCGTCTGGCATGCGGAAACCGCACAGGACTTTTTCGATTGGATTCTCAAGGGCTATATAGTGTCGGAAGAGCCGGATGTGCACCTGCCGCTCGCACTCTGCTGCGATGGGTTCTTTGTGACGCACACAAAGGACGTGGTGAATCTCACGCCTGCCGACATGTGCCTGCCGCCGTATGATCCCTATCGTTCTCCGGTACCCTGCATGGACATGGAGTGTCCACCGGTCCGCATGATGCGCGACCCGTTCGTGATGAAAAGTAACTACATCAGCTATGCGACCCATGCAAGTTGGCAGCAGGAAATCTGGGCCGCAATCGAACGCTCGCGGAAGCACTCGATCCATTGGCTGAATGGCCTCATCGATACAGAGAATGTGGATGCGGAAACCCTGATCGTGGCTTCCGGCACCGCCGTGTCGCAGGGCCGTGAAGCGATCCGCCTCTTGGAAGAAGAAGGCGTACGTTGCGGCCTCGTCAAGGTGAAAACGCTCCGTCCTTGGCCGGAAGACGAAATCCGCGAAGCCACCAAGAACGCCAAGCACATCTTCGTGCCGGAGTTTAATGTGACCGGCTGGCTGGCCAAGGAAATCCGCGCCACCATTCCAAACCCGCATCGCGTCCATGCCGGCCCGCACGTCTGCGGTGGCATGACGATGCCGCCTGAAATCATCGTGTCCGAAATCAAGACGGCCCTCGGGATGAAATCCTTCTCCCTGGCCGGTCGTGGAAGCTGATCCGTACTGACTTTGAACCGGGCCGCTCCCGTGAGCGACCCTGAGGAGGCCCTAATGAGCAAAGAGCGTATTCAAATCTCAGAAGACCTGTACGACATCATGCCGTCGGACTATCAGGATCTCGTGAAGAGCGCCACCTACGGCAAGGAAGATCGGGGCTGGAAAGATATCGGCTCCTCCAAGGAGCTTATCGAGCAACACTCACTCTGCGCCGGTTGCCCGGAATCCATGGCCTTCCGCTACATCTTGGCCTCGCTTCCAAACCCGGAAGATACGGTCATGGTCGGCTCCACCGGTTGCACCAGCTTGGTGTTCCCGATGGTTGCCGTACATAACATCCACTCCCTGTTCGGCAACCAGAACGCGATCGCGTCCGGTTTAAAGCGTGCCTTGAGCGTCCGCTTCCCTGGCCGCGTGAAGGACGTCGTCGTGCTCGCCGGCGACGGAGCCACCGTCGATATCGGCTTGGACATGACGTTGCAAGCCTGGTTCAGGCAGGAAAAGTTCACGACCATTTGCTTTGACAACGAGCTCTACGCCAATACCGGCGGTCAGGAAAGCGGATTGATGCAAAAGGGCTTCGTGGCCAAGATGGCCCCGGTCGGCAAGCTGTTCGACAAGGTGCGCCTGCCTGAGATCGCCCGCGAGTCCGGCTGCCACTATGTCGTCAATTGCACGGTCAGCAAGCCCTCGTTGGTCGAAAAGGTCATCCGTAACGCCGTCCATGTGGCCCGCGAGATCGGCCCGACCTACCTGCAGCTTTACACACCCTGCATCCTGGAGATCGGCAAGAACAGTATGGAAGGGTTGCAAGAGATGCGCGATTCGGAGAAGCCGACCGAGCGGTTCGCCTACAAGGAATACATCAGCGAGCCGGCCAAGCAATTGCTCGCCGAATTAGCGGCGAAGGACAAAGAACGGAAAGCAGCCGCAAAGCAACTGGCGAGCCAGGCATCAGCATAGTCAGACCGGAGGCAGACTTATGATTAAGAGACGATTGAATATCCGGATGTCAGGTTTGGGCGGACAGGGCGCGGTCACCGCCGCGCACGTCTTGGCCATGGCCGCCAACCGAGATGGGAAATTTTCGATCTCCAACCCGTTCTTCGGCGCAGAGAAGCGCATGGCGCCGGCAGAGAGTTACTGCCGCATCGGCATCGAACGAATCTACGACCGCGGTGAGTTGGTATTCCCTGATGTCATTCAGGTCTTTCACCCCCAAGTCATTACCATGGGCAAAAGCTACACCATGCCCTTTTATTCCGGAGTGAAAGAAGGCGGCGTGGTCATCATCAATTCCGCCCAACCTTTGCTGTCCGATGACGACATCGAACGGCTCAAGGACTTGAACGTCGCGGTGTTTTACATCGCGGGCACCGAGTTGGCCATTGAAGTGGCCGGCACCGAGCTCTCGACGAATATGGCGATGATCGGTTCCGTTTCAGGCATTACTAAATGCGTTTCGATGGAAGCCCTCGATGGCGCGCTCCAAGAACGGTTTGGGAAGAAGTTCGTGGCCTCCGGAGGAACCGCTTCCTTGGACGAAGCCATCAAGAAGAAATTCGCGAAGAAAGAAATGCTGTTGGCCAAGAACTTGGCCACCGTGAAGGCAGCCTACGAGATCGCCAGTGAATGGGCCGACAAGAACAAAATCGAGTTGCGCATTGGAAATCCAGCCGTCGCGGCTTAAGAGAAGAAGGAACCTACTTGCATGTATAACGTAGCGCAGGTGATCGACGAAAAGTGCACTGCAAAGAAAGGCTGCCGGCTCTGCATCATGTATTGCCCGGAAGCGAACTGTCTGGACTTGAACAGCACCAAAATGGTGGCTGAGGTCACGATCGATCGCTGCAAGGGTTGTGAACTCTGCGTGATCGTGTGTGACGCCGCCAAACACTTTGCCATTACCATGCAGGCCGTCAGCGCCACCGGGCAGCTGATGACCAAGAAGGGTGAATCGGCGGCGCTGGGGCAAGCCTACCAGGGATAAGCAATCGCGGGCGAACACTCGCAAGACCCCATGGCGTTCGCGCTATGGGGTTTTTTCTTGGGTATGAGGGGACCGATGGAAAACGAAGATAACACGATCGACGAACTACTCAGGGAGATTTCCGGCTTGATTATTCTCTATCCCAAAGCCATCGAACGGCAGGCGGCGATCATTCAATCGACAGGGAAAGACCCGGAGTTGGTGGACAAGCTCGTCAAAGCGGCCGATACGATGCGGGACAGCGGCAACCTGTACCTGACCTGGGCCAAACACTATGCCGCCATGGCCAAAGGCAACACGGATGCCTCCTCCGACGAGGACGAGACCGAAGATTTCGACGTGTAGATAGAGCACCTCGCCACAGAGTCAAATCGTTTCTCCAAACACAAAACGCTGGCCTTCAGCCTTGTTATCTGTGCTAAAATGCCTATCGCTCTCACTGAAAACCGTTCCCCGGTAGCTCAGTTGGTAGAGCAGCCGGCTGTAAAAATGCAGCCTCCACGGGAAACCGTGGTTGAAACATCGGGTGAATTCAGGGAAGCCGTCCCCGCGCGTGCGGAACGGGAATCCTGAGCGAAGCCTGCCGAACGGCACAGCAGTAGGCAGGAACGTGCAGAGACTAGAGGCTGAGGAGCCGACCCAATAAGGCCTCAACAGCGCCCGACACCCTCCCCTGACATTCAGGCGGGTGAAGAGATAGTCCAAGCCCAATCGAAAGATTGGGGGTCTTGTAACCGGCTGGTCGCAGGTTCGAGTCCTGCCCGGGGAGCCA
>DASUMN010000187.1:0-20046 GCA_036277675.1 Nitrospira sp.
GCAAGTTGCTTGGGTGTGGGTTGTTGGTACTCATCGCGGCAGATCTGGTGCTGGCTGTGGCCGAGCACTGGAGCATGGTGGTCGTAGGCGTGGGGCTCTGGGGGATGCATATGGGTATGACGCAAGGCTTGCTGGCTGCCATGGTGGCCGACCATGCGCCGGATGACTTGCGAGGGACGGCCTATGGGTTCTTCAATCTCGCCTGCGGAGTGGCGATGTTGGCGGCGAGTGTTGTGGCAGGACTTCTATGGGATACGCTAGGGGCCTCGTTCACCTTCTACGCCGGCGTCATGTTTTGCACGGTCACGATTGTGGGGCTCTCCCTTTCTGCTGTGGGCAGACCTTCCCGCTCCGCCGTCTGAGACTCGACGAGACCGGAGAGCACCGCCTGCAAGAAGCAATTCAGGATGATATGATTGCCAGGTGGTCACAGGTGGAGAGGGCGCAATCTTATTGGGGAAAGGGGATACTGAAGATGCAACAAGCGCGGCATTTTCTCAGCGTTGTATCAGGCATTGTGCTGTTCGCGGGGGTTGGTTTGGCAGCGGAACCGGCCGAGGTGGAAAAATTCGTGAAGGCCCGCATTGAAATCGGGGAGATGATGATGAATTACTTCCAGGGGGGCGAGCGATTCGGCGAAGGGCAACGGCCGTCGCAGGAACAGATGCAAGCGATGGGTGCGGACATCAATGCGAAACTGACGGCGCTGCTGTCGAAGCATGGCCTGACGCTGGAGGACTATCGTGGGCGGAGCCGAGACATCTTCGCTGATGACGCGGCGGTGAAACGCTATCTCAACGAACATCCTGATGTAAAACAGCGATACGAGGCGTTGCCCCTCGATCGGATGGGGCGCGGGGGCAGCACGGGACGGGGTTACTGAAATGAGGGAGCCATGGATCTTCGCCGATATCAGCGTTTTCCAGTGAGGCTTCAAAGTGTCCTGTCCGGCCTTTCTCGAAACGAATGGCCTGGTACGGTCGTGGATTTGTCGAAGGGCGGCTGTCGTATCGAGACAAACGCGCAGGTCTATGCCGGCATGCAGGTGTCCCTTCGCCTTGAAGTGGCCGGGGAGGCATCTCCAATTCTTGTCGCGCGGGCGGGGGTCCGATGGAACCGGCCCAATCTTGTCGGCGTGGGGTTCATGTCGGTGGAGTCTCCGCACCAGGAACGGTTGAATCAAATTCTGCAGCGGTTGAAACAAGATTCAAAGAGTTGATGCGGTCACGCGGAGATTGCGCCCAGACGAAAGGAATCGATCATGAAGAATGTGGAAATGACTGTCGAGGGGACAATACTGACGATCAAAGTCGATTTAGCCAAGGAATTTGGGCCATCAGCATCGGGCAAGACCATCATCATCGCTTCGACGGAAGGAAATGTGACAATCCCGGATCGCCAGGAGAAAGTGGGATTGAACGTCTACCGAAAAAAATAAATTCTCGCAGTTCACCGCGACTGAGCTCTGTACAAGTGGATGATTTTCTTCTGGTCTCGGAACTGCCTCGCGCGAAAAACTTTTCCGCTCTACTCTTGACAGATTCAAAGCCCCGCTCCAGGTCAGCGAATCGGGCCGCGGTCACCAGAAACCATTGAGGCTGTGGATAGTTTCGGCGTTGATCAGTCCGAAGTGTGCTCCAACAGCGACGATTTGCCGCTGTCAACGCAATTCCTCCTACGAATGCGTAAAAATTATGAAAAAACTCGGATGGGCCACCATATATGGTGGCAGTATTTGACGAAAGCGGACGCTTAAAAAGTGGGCAGTTTGCAGAAATGGCCCTTTAATCCTCGCTCTTTTGCGAGGCGTGACGAAGTTGTGCACAGACTTATCCACAGAAGATGGGGGTAGAGTTGTTTCATGCCAAAGCCGACACATTGCAATTGATTGAAATTCTGTCGCTCTTCATGTTCCCAACAGGATCATGCAGTCAGTAGGTTGAGTGAAAAAATCCTTGTGCGCGATTCAGATGATAAATGAGCCGACACAAAGCTGACCGGACAAGGGGCGAGGGGAATGATGGTGCGCAGCAGTGATATCCAGAAAAGGAGGCGAAGCATGTTGATCGTCTGGTTCCTGGTCCTGTTGGGATATCCGGTTGTGGCACAGGCGCATGATGAGGTGAAATCCGAGACGCCGACCCTTACGGTGAGCGACACGGGGATGGTTCCGCATGCTCCGGATACCGCCTTTGTGACGTTCGGCTTAGAGACCGCCGGCAAGTCGCTCACTGAGGCGCAGAGGCGGAACAGCTCCATCATGAGTAAAGTAATGGAACGGCTGGGGGACTTACAGATCGACAAGGAGCGCATTCAGACCTCGTCCTTTACGGTGTCCCCGCACTATCGTCCGCCATCCAACCGACCCACTGATACGCCCCCTACTTCACCGGAAATCATCGGCTATGTCGTCAGCAATATGCTGACGGTGGAAATTCGTGCCCTCGACAAGGTAGGTACGGTGATCGAGGAAGTCTTGAAGACCGGGGCAAACAGCTTTCAGGGGTTGCAGTGGGGGTTGCGCGATGAACAAGCCGTTCGACTGAGTGCATTGAAACAGGCCGCCGACAAGGCTCGCGAGAAAGCGGCTGTGCTGAGCGAGGCGCTGCGCGTTAAACTTGTGCGAGTGTTGTCAGTCAACGAAGGGGGCCATGTCGTGAGGCCTACGGTGGTGATGGCACGCATGGCCATGGAATCGAGCGCGGGCGATGTGCCGATCTCTTCGGGCGAACTGAAAGTCGAAGCGACGGTCACGCTGGTCTACGAAATCGCGCCGAACTGAGCATGCTGGCGGAAGAGAGCGTACTGTTACGCCTGTAACCCGCCCTCCCAGAGCTTGATGGTCCGGTCCCAGGAGGCGCTGGCGAGTCGGCGGCCGTCGGGTGAAAAGACCACACAACGCACGCCGCCGGTGTGGCCTTTGAGGGTTCTAAAATTGCGGCCGGTGGCGAGGTCCCAGAACTTGACGGTCTGGTCGTCGCCCGCGCTGACCAGCACTTTCCCATCCGGCGACACGGCCAAGCTGCGAACCCATCCGGTGTGGCCGGTGAGGGCTTTCTTTTCCACACATTGGGGCATCTCGAAGAGCTTGATGGTCTTATCCCGGCTGCCGGTGATCAGCGTCTTGGCGTCCGGGGTGAAGGCCATGGCGCCGATCCAGTAGTCCATCGGTTTTTGGAATCCGCCATCGTCTTCGACGAAGTAGCCACGCGTTTCGGTCGAATCCTCGACGCCCCGCCGCCAGTGCCCGTCATGCAGCATCTTTTCTTCCCCACTCGGCAGCACTTCCCAAATCTTGATCTTGCCGATGTCGGTCCCGCTGGCCAGGTGGATACCGTCCGGTGAAAATGCGACGCAGACGGACCAATGGTGGTCGTATTCGTCCTTGCCGAGCAACGTCATCAGCTCGGTGCCGGTGGTGACTTCCCATATCTTGATGTCTTTGTTGTGGCTGCCGCGCGCGAGCATCAATCCATCGGGTGACAGCGACAGACTGCACACATTGTGATCGTACCGCGTGAAGAGCAATTTTGTCGGCTCGCCGGTCTTGCCGTTCCACAAACGAATGGTGCGGTCTTCGCTGCCGGTGGCGAGGGTGTGCCCGTCCGGCGTAAACACGATGGCGCGAATATCGTTGGTATGGCCGCGTAGGGATCTCAAGAGACGGCCGGTTTCAATGTCCCACATACGGACGAGGCGTTCGGCGCCACCGCTGGCGAGGGTCAACCCGTCTGGTGAGAACGCGACAGCCCAGATGCCGTGGGAGTGTCCGTGAAACGTGCGGACTTCACGGCAGTCGCGGCTCCAATGGTCCAGGAAATCGATTGGAGGGGTTGAAGCCGAACCGGCCGGCGATCCGGGTCGTGTGTTCGACAGAGGTGGTGTCATCGTGTGTTCGCTCATGCAGTACCCAGTCTCTCAGGTCCTTGATTGCAAATCGGCAGGGCCGGTATAATTTCGCGGTGCCTGCGGGATCGTAAGAGATGCTCCGCAGGCAAGTCAACCCTTCGACCGCCTCTGTGCGAGAGGGGATGTGCTCAGGGTTGACGCGGAGCCTATTCAAAGACAGCGTCGAAGCGTCACGCTGCAAGCAGATCACCGGTTTGTCGCGTGGCGGTCCCCACTGGTCGTCACTCCCATTGATCGAGGAGCTTCATGGAAATCAGGTTTCAGCCCGCATTGCTTCAGGAAGTCATCGACTCTTTCATCGAGAAAACAGAGCGGGAGGGAGATCCGACCTATTACAAGGAATTTCATGAGCACGCCGACCCGATCTACGAGAAATTCATGCTCGAAGACCGGGAGGGGGAATTCAAGAAGCTGTATCAGTATCTCTTCGGCATTTGGGGGTTCTCGGACATCATCCGCGATTCGTTCAATGAGTATCCGTTGCTGAAGGAACAGGTCGGAATCGTACTGGTCAAGGGTGTGTTGAAAGAAGATCAGGAAGGGGTCGATATTCTGCGCAAGTGGGGGTCGGTCGAAAAGGATTTGGCGCGCGCCTTCGAAGACAAGGGGATGAAAGGGGTGGGGATCAAGCTGATTCCGCGGCGGTTCTATGACCCGGCGTTGACCCGCTATTGCCGCCATGAACTGATGCACATCTCCGACATGATCGATCCGCAATTCGGGTACGATCCGGATACGAAGGTGGGGCAGAATCCCGGCGAAGAAACACTGATCTTGCAGCGCTACCGGGTGCTCTGGAGCTTGAGTGTGGACAGCCGGTTGGTGGCCATCGGTCAAGAACCGATGTTGAGCAAGGAGGCGCGGTTCAAGGAGTTCCGCTCCTGGTATCGCAAGATTCCCCCGCTCCAATTGAAATCGGTGTTCGAGGGACTTTGGCAGACGTCGTACTTCACCCATTCCGAGCTGATCGAAATGGCGACCGACACACTCCGTGTGCTGGACCGCGCCGTCGACGTCGAGGGCGGGGAGGTGCCGGAGAGCGAAAACAAGATCATGCTCATGCCGGGGTTCCCCTGTCCGCTGTGCCGCTTCCCCACCTATTCGTGGGTCGAAGACATGGCGAACAAGATCGAACCCTACGTGCTCGATTTTATCCGCGAGAATCATCCGGGGTGGGATGTGGAATTCGGCGCCTGTGACCGGTGTGTGGAGGTGTATAAGCTGCGTGCCGACGGCGTGACATAGGGGCAGACGATGAGCAGCCCGACGTTAAGCGTCAACCGTCATTCGACAAGACTTGGACCATGAGTCTTATGTTTGACGAATGACGGATTCCGGTATTCCCATGGCAATTGATCCTTCATATGGCCGGCGCCAGTTCATGACGGATTCCGCCCGCTCGATGGCGAAAGCGGCGCTGGAATTTTCCAAAGAAGCCGATGCGGTTCAGCTACCGGCGCCGGCACCGGTTCGTACCGATTGGTTGCGCCCACCGGGTGCCGTCGCGGAGTCGGTCTTCCTGGAGCGGTGCACCATATGCGGCGACTGCGTGAAGGCCTGTCCACCGGGTGCGATTCGCCTCCATGAACAGAATGGGACGCCGGTGCTGTTCGCGGACCGATCACCCTGCCTGCTGTGCGAGGACTTGCCCTGCATCGCATCCTGTGTGACCGGGGCTCTGGAGCCGGTCGATAGCGTGGCTGAAGTGCGGATGGGAACGGCGGTCGTCTCCCATCGGCTCTGTACCGCGGGACAAGGCTGCCACGCCTGTGTGTCCAAATGCCCGATGCATGCGCTGACGATGGACTTTGAGTCGATGCAGTTGGCGGACGTGGCGGAAACGTGCGTCGGGTGCGGAATCTGCGAGATGGTGTGCAAGACCGTGAACGATCACGTGGCAATTCGTGTCCGGCCGGCGCGTCTCTCATGAAGGGAGTTCCCCAAATGGCCATGAACGATACAGGCCCAAAACCCGAATGCGGATGCAGTTCACCCTTGACTTCCCCTGAGTCATTTCATATACATACCAGTGCTCCTCTGGACGGGAATGGCGTGCCGATGGACATCCCGTGGGATTTGACGGAGCGGCGAAGTTTCAGCGGGCGTAGCGTGACGAGGATCATGTGATGGCCAGCAACCAGCCGGTGCCGAATGCAGTTGTCGCCTCTGCTGCCGTGTTGCCGACTCCTACTGCCCTGAAAGATTCCCCCGCGGTCGAACGTGCCCTCAACCGCAGCAAACTCTATCTGCTGATTTCCTGGAGCCTCCTGTATCCGGAAGACGAGGAGTTTCTCGACTACCTCAGGTCAGGCGAATTCGTCGAGGATGGCCGCGCGGCGCTGGATACGTTGAAGACGATGCTGGACGGGCAAGGGGGGGAACGCGCGGCGCAGAAACTGGATGCGCTGAAGAAGCAGGTGGATCTTGCCGAAACCCTGGTGGCCTCGGAATGTTCCAATTGGCAACTCAGCGACTTGCAGTCGGAACATCGCCGTGTGTTCAGCAATGTCATCACGCTCGATTGTCCCCCCTACGAAACGCTGTTCGGCAACGATCACGTGTTCGCACAGTCGCATGTGATGGGCGATATCGCCGGTTTCTACAAGGCGTTCGGCGTGGAACTCTCCAAAGACATTCACGAGCGGCTGGATCATCTCAGCGTTGAATTCGAGTTTATGCATTTTCTTGCCTATAAAGAGTCTTTCTCGCGGTGCCATGACGGCGCAGAAAAGACACAGATTGTTGTGGATGCCCAGAAAAAGTTCGTCAAGAATCACATCGGACGCTGGGTGCCGCTCTTTTGCCGGATGTTGGCCAAAAAGGCGGATTCCGGTCTCTTCAAGCTGGTGGCCGACATGACAGCCGAGTGGATGGAATTTGAGGCGGCCTACATGGGCGTTGCCCCCCAGCCCTATACCGAAACGGATTATCGGCCGGCGACTTTCAACGCTCCTGAAGGTCAGACCTATGAGTGCGGTGCGCAGGATCAAGGGAATGAATTGAGCTTGCTGTTGAACGAGGTGGGCGCCCAGTCTTTCATGGATGTAAAGGATAAGGGTAAGGACAAGGAAGAGAAGGGGCCGGTCGGGACCGCCTAAGCGCTGGCCGTCCGTCCCGGATGAGACAAGTATCCATTCGAAGCGTGCAACATTTGTTTAAAGAGGAGGGATGAGTCCTATGCGCGTATTGCAGACGACCAATAAAGGATTGGTGTTTGCCATTCTGCTCTCTGTCCTGGCAGTCGGCGCCATGCTGACCGTCGGACAGGTGCCGCTGGCCGTCAGCCAGCCGGTCACAATCCCAGCCAAGTCGGTCAAGGGACCGATCCCGATGGACGGTGCCAACCCGGTGTGGGAGAGCGTGCCGGGTGTCGTCGTGCCGCTGAGTGGCCAGCTGATCACTACCCCGATGCATCCGAACATTTCGGTGCAGTCGGTGTTCGTGAAGGCGATGACGAACGGCAAGGAAATCGGGTTGCGTTTGGAGTGGATCGATCAGACCAAGAATGATACGACGATCGGCCCGCAGGACTTCAGGGACCAGGTCGCCGTGATGTTCCCGGTCAATGTCGCCGGTGCCCCACCGTTCCAGTGTATGGGGCAGTCGGGCGGCACCACCAACATCTGGCGGTGGAATGCGGAATGGCAAAAGGACATCGGGAAGGACAGCGCGGGGATCTGGGATGTCGACGATCAATACCCCGGCATCTTCTGGGACTACTACTATGAAGAACCGGCTGGTGGTGTGACCTATCCCGATCGGATCGGCCGGAGTCTGGGGCCCTTCAATCCCGGCATTTGGTCAGGGAATATCATGTCCGACCCGACGCTCCGGGTGAGCTCCGTGGAAGACCTGAACGCCAACGGCTTCAGCACTCTGACCACGCAAGCGCATCAGGATGTGATCGGGAACGGAGTCTGGGAGCCGTCCGGAGCCGTTAAGGGCGGAGCCTATTCCGGCCCGACCTGGCGCGTGGTGGTGAAGCGGACGCTGGAAAACGGCGATGCCAACGATACGCAGTTCAAGGCGGGCGCGTCGATTCCGATCGCCTTTGCCGTGTGGGACGGTGGCAACATCGAGCGCAATGGGATGAAGTCGCTCTCCACCTGGTTTACGCTCAAGCTGTAGGGAGCGTGCCGGGCAAGGACGCGTAAGCGCAGCGAGTCACAGAGGGGCCTCGGACCGCGCCACTGACAAGTGGCGAGAGGGTCTGAGGCCCTTTTCTTTTTGGCCTCTTCAGGGGGCGTCGACGAGGTTGCTTTTGAAGAAGAGGGGAAGGTATAACCCAGAGGAATTTATGCTTGAAACTCGCTGGTTTGTCGTCATAACCGGACGCACACTACTATGAACGTGTCCCTGTTGTTCCCGCCGACCTGGCACCCGTCACAGCCTTATTTGAGTTTGCCGTCGCTGACCGGATTTCTCCGGCAGGGGGGGGTCTCGAACGTTTCCCAACGGGATCTCGGCATCGAGCTGTTGGACGGCATGCTCACCCGATCATACGGGTCGCGCGTGTATGAGCAGTTGCTCAACAAACAGAAGGAGTTGGAGCGGACCCAGTCTGGAGTGTCCGGCCATGGAAGCCGAGAGCATTATGCGAAAGTGACCGATTCGCTCGACCGGTTTTCCTATCTGTTCGAGCGTGTCGAGCTGGCCAAGGAAACGCTGCGCGGCGAAGGATTTTACGACCTGGATGCCTATCGCGCCAGCCTGTTCATGATCGACAAGTGGCTTGAACTGGTGTCCTCGGTGTATTTCCCGACCAGGCTGACCGTGGTCGACAATCAGTTCAGCAACTACTCGATCTATTCCTCGAAGGATTTGATGAAGGTCGTCAGTGACGAAGCACAAAATCCCTATCGCAGCCTCTTCCGTGAGTTATTCATTCCCTCGATCGTCCACGGCCGTCCGGACCTCATCGGCGTCTCAATCACCGCCACTTCCCAGATCATCCCCGGCCTGACATTGTGCAAGTTGATCAAGGAAGCGGCGCCGGAGCTACACGTCACGATCGGTGGGAGTATTTTTACGCGGCTGGTCGACAACATCCGGCGGTGCCCGGCACTCTTCGACCTGACCGATGACATCATCGTGTTTGAAGGAGAGACCGCGCTGCTGGAATTGGTGAACCAGCTGGCCGGCAAGAAAGATTACAGCAAGGTGCCCAATTTGATCTATCGGCAGAGCGGGAAGATCACGGTGAACCAACCGTTTTATTCCGAGAACGTGAATCAATTGCCGGCGCCGAACTACGACGGATTCCCGCTCGACCGGTATTTGTCGCCGGAGCCGGTGCTGCCGATTCAGTTTTCCCGGGGGTGCTATTACAAGGATTGCGCGTTCTGCGCGTTGACGCTTGATCACCAGAATTTTCGGCAGAAAGATCCGGGACGCACGATCGAGGAACTGGAGTGGCTCACACAACGGTACGGCGCGCGGCACTTTTTCTTCACCGACGAATGCTTCGCGCTGGCGCCGACGAAACGGCTGTGCCAACAGATGATCGAGAGGCGGCTCGACGTAAAATGGACTTGCGAGATGCGGTTCGAAAAGAACCTCACGCGCGACCTGCTGGCCTCGATGCGGGACGCCGGCTGTTTGAAGATCGTCTTTGGGCTGGAGTCGTTTAACCAGCGCGTGATGGATTTGATGAAGAAGGGCATCAAGCAGGAATGGGTCCGGCGCATCGCCGACGACTGCGTCGATCTCGGCATTGCGGTGCACTGCTACATCATCGTGGGATTCCCGACGGAGACGGAACCGGAAGCCCTCGACACCATGAACTTCATTGTGGAGAACAAGAAGCTCCACGACTCGCTTGGATTCTCCTGCCAGCCCTGCTTGTTTGATCTGGAGAAAGAGGCGCCGATCATGAGTAATCCGTCCGAGTACGGCATTCGGCGCATCATGCGTCCCTCGGCGGAGGATCTCAGTCTCGGCTTTTTCTACGAAGTCCAAGGCGGCATGACGCCGGATGAGTCTGAACGCGTGTATCAGCATGTGTACGAGCGGATCAGCGAAGTGGTCTGCGAGTTGCCGTTCAACTATTCGATGGCCGACGGGTTGCTGTATATCGGCAAGGCCAAGGAGACGGCGTCGCAGGCCCCGCAACCCACCGCATCATAGGGAGGCCGCGTTGACCCGGTTTTTCCCCGACAGATATAATGCTCGCTGGTGGAGGGCTCGTCCGTGGTGAAAGCGGCGGCAATAGGCGATCGCCTGGTAGGAAAAATCGGCGATTTCGGTCCCCTGTTCGAATATACGATCAAGCTTGCCCTGTTGGCATCGTTTCTTGAGCTGGTGCTGTATCGGCTGGTCTCTCGTTTGGGCATGCATTTGAGCAAGATCGCGACAGAACATCCGTGGATTACCCCCACATTCACGACCCTCACCGAGGTCGGAGCGTGGTTGCTCAATATCGTGGCCGTGCTGCTGTTTTTGGGGCTGATTCTGGCCATGGCGCAGCGTGTGTCGCGATATGAGGCAAGTCGGATGGTCAAAGGCGGGACGGCTTGTGCCGCGGTATTGTTGCTGTTGACTCTGGCTTTTCTCATTGTTTCGCCGGGGATGCTGGGGGCCGCCATCTACAATAGCGTGGCGTTGCTGACGTTGACCTTGTTTGTGGCGGAGTATGTGACCACCCACCAGGAACGGTCGCACCGTATCCTTGTCGTGACCTACTATCTCGGCATATCCGGGTGGCTCTATTATCAGATTATTTCGACGATCTACGGTTTGTCCGGCACCGTGGCGGCGCCGCCGCTCGTGTATGAATCCCATCGTGCCGGTGAGGCCCTGATGGTGGCGGCAAGCATCCTCGTATTTGTCGCCTATGGGCATGGGCTCTCACTGCGGACCACGAACCGGCGTCAGCGAGCCCGCGCGATTGCATTTTGGGCGACGGCGGCGGGGATCTTTACCACCTTGTTGTTCACCGATTACTGGCTGGATTCGTATAACCCGGCATTGGCTTCGGCGATCAGGCAAGCATCGCAAGGGATCGGATGGATTTTCCAGTTCGGGATGGGCTATACGTTTTATCTCCCCTTTGCGCTGTATATCGCCGGGTTGCTCTGTTGGGCCTATACCGTCGTCAAGTTGCTCATGATGGGGCGAGTGGCCGGGTATGGCCTCGGGCTCATGTTTATCGCCGGCTATGCGCTGATGTTTTCCAATCTGACGTTGATGGTGGTGTTGGGGATCATCCTGCTGACGCTCGATCGAAGTAAGCCGGCCGTTGCTGAGCGGCTTGTCGAACCGAATGGCCGGTTGGTGGGGGCATCAGAAGGACTACTCGTCAAAGAAGCATAGCCGCAAGACCAGGGAACCTATTCGTATGGATACACAGGCGCCAATATCAGATCCAACCCAGCAAGGAACCGCGACCGCCGAGTCCGGCGATCAGCCGCTTGCGCCGGGAGAGGAAATCGCCGGACTGGAAAAGTTGCTCGAGGCCGAGCCGGATGATTTCCAAGCCCGATGCCGCCTCGGTGAGCTCTACTTCAGCCAAGGGCGGATGGACGACGCCCTCGTTGAAGTGAAGAAGTCGATCGAAATGGCCGAAGGCCTGCGCGCGGAGATGAATCGGTCCTTGGCCATGTACTACTCAAATCTTGGCACGATCTATGCGACGAAGAATATGACCGATGAAGCCGAGGCCGAGTTCCGGCATGCCTTGGAGGTGTTTCCGCACGATGTCTTGGCGCTCTTCAATCTCGGCCGGGTCTACGCGGACAAGAAGAAGTACATGGAGGCGAAGGAGTATTACGAACGGCTTGTCGAGATTACACCGGACGATCCGATCGCTTGGTACAATCTGGCCGGAGTCTATATCGAATTGGACAATCCGCAGGTATCGGATTACAACACCATCGATATGGGGATTCAGTGCTACCTCCGGACCCTGGAGCTGGACCCAAAGCATTTGGAATCGAGCTTCAAGCTGATGGAAATCGCGCTCAATCACAAGAAGATCGACTTGGCCGTGTCCGTCATGGAGAATGCCGTGGAGCACAATCCGGACGAGCCGCTGGCGTACTACAACCTCATCAGTGTCTACGACAAATGCAAGATGTTCGAGAAAGCCGAGGAGGCCCGCAAGCGGTTGCGGGAGCGGTTCGCCAAGAAAGCCAAAGACAGTGCCGGGGCTTGATCACCCTTTACGAAGGAGCGCACCATGTTTGGAAGTCTTGGATTTACTGAGTTGATCTTGATCCTGGTCATCGTGCTGATTATTTTCGGCGCGGGGAAGCTGCCGCAATTGGGAGAAGGATTGGGCAAGGCGATCAAGGGATTCAAGAAGTCCGTGCATGAAGCGGACGCGATCGAAGCCGAAGCCCAGGCTCAAGCGCAGCAGCAACAGGCGGCGCCGCAGCCGGCTGTGACCGCCGGACCGGCGCAGACCGTGGGTGTGAATCAGACGACGGCGGCACCACAGCCCGCGCCGCGCGCCTAAACGGACAGTCCAGGAAGCAATCGTGGAAACACAAGCGCCGTCCATGGATGCAGCACTTCGCCCTGCCGGCGGTGTGATCGAAGTCTTTGCGGGCAACGGCAAAGCGCGCAGTACCGGTGATGGCAAGCGGGCGGTGAAGGCGGGGATTCCACTCCCGCATCATGTCGCGCTGGACAAAGACGAGCAATGGTTCTATATCGCGGAGTCCGGCTCCGACCGTATCCGCCGCATCAATCTCCAAGAAGGTACCCTGCACAACTTCGCCGGCATCGGTGAGACCTGCTATTGCGGCGATGACGGTCCCTGTGGAGAGGCCGGCCTGTATCTGCCGCTGTGCGTCGCGTTCGATTCCCGCAACGATTTGTATATCTGTGATTCGGGCAGCAACCGGATCCGCAAGGTCGATCGTGACAGCGGGATGATTACGACCGTGGTCGGCACCGGGCAGCATGGCTTCAATGGAGACGGCTTGGCGTTGGAGGTGAATCTCACGTGGCCGGCTGCGATCGCATTCGATCAGAATGACGTGTTGTACATCGCCGATACGCAAGCGCACCGAATCCGGCGGTACGATTCGAAGACCGGGGCGGTCACGACGATTGCCGGAGCCTGGACCGCAGAGGACGATGCCCGCGAGCAGCCGCTGGTTGCCAGGAACCTCGTGGTGCTCTCCGGTGATGCGATCGGGATCGATTTCAGCGACGACCAGGGATGGCTCATGCCGGTCTGTTCGGATGGATTGGATCTGTCGCTGTACCTCGACGATGGGCGGCCCGCCATGGAGGCACGCCTGTATGACGTCGTCGGACTGGCAGTCGATAAGAAAGGCGATGTCTATCTTGTCGATAAGGGCAGCAATCGGGTGCGAAAGATCGATCGGGAGACGGGCATCATTTCGACTGTCGCAGGTGTGTGCCGCTACGGTTACGACGGCGATAATAAACCGGCCGTTAAGGCCATGCTGCATGCACCGGAGGCCGTTACCTTCGACCGCGACGACAATCTGTACATCTCCGACACCATGAACCACCGTGTGCGCAAGGTCGATGCGGCCACCGGCATCATTTCGACTGTCGCGGGCAACGGCGACAGCGGATACGAGGACCACAACATGGGCGGCTGCGGCGCGGCGCGGTTCGTGGCCAAAGAATCGGCCGGTCTGCTCAAACAGGGCGAGGGTTTGCTCGGCATCGAGGCAGTCGTGAACGCGCCGGCCGGATTGGCGCTGGATTCGCACGGGCATCTCTATATCTGCGAGCGCGGAGAAAATAAAATACGCCGACTGACACTCGCGTAGGCTGTATGACTTTGATCGGTTTTGCCTGTGGCTCGCGTTCCCGTCTGTTTGCGTGCTTGTTCGGCCTTATCCTGGCGGCCAGCCTCCTCGGCGGATTTGGCATTCCACTCGTCAGTTCCGAAGGCATCACGATCCGTTCGCACCTGATCCAAGGCGATCTTCCTCAAGCACCGGACGATTCCGCCTGGGGCACGATTCCGGCGATGACGATTCCTTTGAGCGGACAAATCATTACACGACCGGTGTGGCCGGAGCCGAGCGCCCGGGCGCTGGCGGTGCGGTCGCTGCACAACGGACAGGACATCGCGTTTCTTCTCGAATGGCAAGACAACACCAAGAACGATCGGCTCACGCCGGGGACGTTTCGGGATGGGGTGGCGATTGGTTTGCCGCTCGGCGATGCGCCGGCCTTCTTCTGCATGGGCCAATTGGACCATTACATCAATATCTGGCATTGGAAAGCGGATTGGCAAAGCGACATCGATCGGCGGGCGGCCCGGACATCAGAGAAGAAGGAAGGCGGGGTCCGCACGTTCGAAGTTATCCCACGAAGGATCTCCTCGGTTGAAGATTTGATCGGCGGCGGTTTCAGTACACTGACCACAAAAGACAAGCAGGGCCGGGTCCAGGGCAAGGCTCTGTGGAAGGATGGGGTGTGGCACGTGGTCATGCACCGCCCGCTTGTCAGCGAGGAGCAAGAGAATGAGGCGAAGCTCGTTCCCGGCCGTATACAGACTGTGTCGTTTGCCGTTTGGAACGGAGAGAACAAAGAGCGCAACGGCCAGAAGTCCGTGGCTCCGTGGTTTCAGCTGGCGATCGACCCCGCAGCCAAGTCTTAGCAGGGGGCGAAACTTTGTGAACGGAAGGGGAGTGCTGGGCGTTGTGCTGATCAGTAGCCTCTTCTTCGTTGGCGCGGGGGGTGCGCAGGTTGCGACGCAGCCTGAGGCCATGACTGAGGAAGAAGCGGCCAGGCTTGGGGAGGAATTCGGGGTTGTCGTGGGGGCCGTGGATGAAGAGATCCAGCAGGAGTTGAACCTCCAACGGGCACAAGGCGTGGCGGTGTTCGAAGTGATCGGCAACTCACGCGCGGACTTCGCGGGCATCAAGGTCCGCTCGGTCATCAAAGAAATCGACAAACAGGAAATCCGGAACATGGCGGAATTCGGATTGGCCATCAAGAAAGCTATGAAGGGATGCAACTTCACGGTCGGCACGTATGAAGCGGCCGATCCCGGCGATCCGGTCGGGTGGGGCGTCAATTTTCACTTTGTCGGCTGCAAGCGGGATTAGCAGGATGTTGAAAAAGTCCGCCAGCTTCGTTCTCGCATCGCTCCGAAGCTCAACGTACCGAAGGCAAAGGCAAGGTACCTATCCGCTCGCATGTGATCGAAGCGAGCGGTTCAAGCGAAGCTTGGTATGTGCCTCCTCGCTTCTTCGCTCGCTGCGGCCTCGCTGGACGGCCATTTTGAACATCCTGCAAGAATTGGCAGAAGAAATTCCCAGTCGCCGGGGAGCTACGGCGGCTGCCATGCTTCTTTTACTGCTAGGGACCAGCAGTCTCTATCACGATTGGGCGATTGCTCAAGGAACGAATGGTCAGTCTTCGCCCGATTGGGTGGCCGAAATTGAAAAGGTGTTCGTCCGGTCGGAAGACTGCAAACAGTGCCATGACCGGCACTATGACGAGTGGAAGGGAACCCGTGAGCAAACTCCGGATTTGAAAACGTTCGGACGGGTCGATGCGGCGCTTCTCCACGGCACTTCGCTGGACTCGCCGGTATTCCGGACGGTGTTGGGCCTCTGGGTGCAGACCAATCCGACCGTGGAAGAGCGAGGCCGGTGCCTCTCGTGCCATGTGCCCTCCACGACCGTCTTCCCGCAACATGTCGATAAGATCACAGCACAAATCTTGGCCGGCAAGCCTCAGATCGAAGGGATTGGCTGTGCCTCATGCCATCTGATTCACGATGTGGATCGGACAATCAATCCGCCGCCGACTTTTAAGTTGAAACCGGGGCCTGTGCTCTTTGGGCCCTTTGCCGATCCGGAGGAGAACCTGGTTCATCAGGCTGCGCAGTCTCCGTTGTTTCGTGAAGCCGCCTATTGTGCATCGTGCCACTTCGACAAAGTGAAAGATGCCACGCAGAAAGGCTTGCCGGGGGAGATTCTCCAAGGCACGGTCTGCCAGGATTGCCACATGGAACCATCGACCGGCAGTGCGACGTCAAGGCGAGGGGCCATGACCAGAGCCATTGGGCGCCACTGGTTTCGCGGTGTAGTGGTGTCGGGCACCATGCTGAGAAATCGCAACCTTCAGGCTGAATGGACGCCGCGAGTCGATATCGACGTGAAGAAAGCAGGGAGCGATCTGGAGGGAACGGTACTGGTGAAGATCGGCAGTCTGCCGCATAGTTTTCCCGATGGGGACCCTGTCCTGAAGCAGTTCTTCCTGACCATTACCGCAAAAGACGAAGCTGGTCACGTGCTGGTCGAAGACACGAAACAATTTGGGTTGCCGTACAATAAGATACTCCGAGGCCCGATTCCCGATCCATTCATCCAGGGGGGCCATACGAGGAAGGTTCCGTTTTCGTTAACGGTGCCGAAGGGTTCGGCGGCGGCCACGGTGGAAGCAGTGCTGACCTATGCGCTGATCCCAACCCCTGAGCCGACGCTGCAGCACAAGTATCTGGCTACGTTGAGCAGTGATAAGGAACGGGACGAGGCCAAACAGATCATTCATGAATACACGCAGCCACGCATGCTGACGTATCGCGTAAAATCGTTGTAAGAGGCCAATGGAGCACCGGCTGCGATCCAAGTACATGGCGGTGGGGCTTGTAGCAGTCTTCATAGGGTCGGTATGCCATCTTCTTGGTGGAGCGCCGGATGCGCGAGCTCAGGACGTCAAACCGCAGATACTCATCGAAAAAGCCTTCCCTCATTCCAACAAGTGCAAACGCTGCCATGAGCGGGTTTTTGAAGAGTGGGAAACCTCGCCGCTCTCGAAATCCATCCATTCACCGGCGTTCCGAGTGTCCCTTGAAGCCTATCTCGCCTCACCGGGCGGGAAAGACAAGGCGCTGTGTTTTCGGTGCCATGCGCCGCAAGTCCGGGAGTTTCCCGATCATGTCCAGCTGCTCGTTGATCAAGTACGGTCCGGCGATCCGTCACTGGACGGTGTCGCCTGCACGCAGTGCCATCTGATCAAGCAGGTGGACCGCGCCAAACATCCGCCTGAACCAAAATATGAGATCGGCAGCAAGACGCTCTATGGTCCCTACAAGGACGCAGTCCAAAACCTCGCGCACCAATCGATGGAGCTGGAGCTGTTTCAAAATTCCGATCTCTGTCTGAACTGCCACCAGTCCGTGCCGTCTGCGGCGAATCTCGGCAAAGCGAACGACTTGCTCGGCAGCTGGGACCGTAGCCAGGCTGTGAAGTCCGGCAAGGAATGCCAGCATTGCCACATGCCTGAACAGGTCGGCGAATCGGCGAACGGGGAAAAGAAACGCAAGGTTGCCAACCACACATTTCCAGGTCGCATCGGCACGCTGCGACAGGACGCGGCGAAGCTGGATGTGCAGACGAAAATCGATGGCGACAAGACCACCGTGACGGTGAAGGTCCAAAGCCTGGTGCCGCACAATTTGCCTGCCACCCATCCGGCCTGGGCGACGGTGATGTTGAACCTCGAGGTGAAAGGCAAGAACCTCAAGACTGTTTTTGCGGACAGCCGGGTCTACGGGCGGACCTATGCGGATGCCAAGGGCCAGAAGACGGTCTTCGATTTCGAAGCGGTCAAGGTGTTGGACGATACCGTGCTCAAACCGGAAGAAACGCGAACGGAAACTTTCTCCTTTCCCACCCCGAAAGACACCAAAACGTTTGATGTCGAAGCCGTCCTCAACTATGGGCCGATCACCGGCCCTCCAACGTTCCTCGAACGGGTCGAAGCCGAATCTTCAAAAGGCTCGCAAGACCCGGTCTTCCAGCCGATCGAGATCACCAAACGGACAGACAACGTGCCGGTCGGTAAGTAACGTCGTTCGTGAAGCCTGCTTCGCCGATTCAACAAGGCGAGCGTGAAGCGCAAACAAGCGCCACAAGGTTGGTCTCTTTCCCGCGAAATACGTTTCACGGATGATTGCCTGCAAACAAGGCCGATCAGCCGTGTACTATTCCGATGCAGATGGCGTGGGCGACGAACCGGCCGTAGGGTACGTCGCGGACCTGTTCCCAATCCGACTCCATCCAATAATTCTGCTTGGAAACCCGCTTGAGGAAATGCTGAGTCGTAAACGGACTCTGGCCGCTATTCAGCAAGCCGTCGAAGTACCGGTTATAGCCGATCGGTAAGCTGGCGACGAGGCTGCCACCCGGGGCCAGGCAGGCGGATCGGAGATGCTCGATCGCCTGAAGCAACTTGGCCGGCTCCTGCGGTTGTTCATCCCACCCGACATGTTCCAATGTCGAGATGCTGACGATGAGGTCGTATTTCTGCTGGGGGATAAACTCGATGATATCCTTGTTGATGACGCCGGGACTGACCTCGTACTTGTCGACGACATCATGCTGAATGGGAAAATAGTGCGAGAGCACGTTGCCGACTTCGAGGATCCGCTGGGCTTCATGTCGCAGCAGGAGCTCACGAAAGATCGGGATTTCGACGCCGCGCTCGTTCTTCCAGGTCCTATTGTAGGGGTGATACAGGTACTCGTATTCCCTGCCGTCGAATCGGAACGTCTTGGTTCTGACGCAGCGGGTGAGCGCCATTTTCAAGGAGCGGAAATATCGCCTGGCGGCGCTCTCACCGGCTGCCTTGCTGGTGTAGTCGTAGGTATAGGACAAGGACGACGTCCTTCGGACTTTATTCGAAGACGATACGGGACCCAGGTGATTTCATCTTGAAGATCTGCAAGGCATTATAGATGCCCTTGGCCGGGTGGTTGAGGATCAGGCGCGAATTGGTGATGTGGGTATCCAGCAGTTCATATTGCCCGCCGCTATAGTAGAGGTCGCAGTCGTCAATCTGGCAGTTTTTGTAGACGTGATTGTCCAGAGCCAGCTTGGTTTTGCTGAAATTCTGGCCGTCGATGACGATGTAGTTCGGTTCTAGTCCCATCCGTCGCTCCGCGCTCGGCGGACTATAACAAAGTCGATCGTCGGCGTAAATACAGAGTGTCGGTTTCTCCTGTGCGTTTGATTCGAATACACCTATTGCCCATCCCCATCTTTCGTCTTGATCCGCACGGCCCATCTGTATAGAATGGCGCGGCTTTTCAGATAGTTAGCCGCTCGTTGCTCCTGCGCACCAGACGGTTTCCCCACTTGCCTCATGTACTTTGGATGGGTTGAAGCCACGGGCAGCCGTGTGACATAAGAAGTGCGTTTATCCACTAGGAGGGTATCCCGTGAGTGATTCAGCGATTGTCACGTTTGCATTGATCGCGGCCGTGGCGGGTATTGCCTATGGCCTCTATCTGGCCATGTGGGTGTTCAAGCTCAACGCGGGCAATGCGAAGATGCAAGAGATTGCCAAGGCCATTCAGGAAGGGGCCGGCGCCTACATGAATCGTCAGTACCGGACGGTCGGGATGGTGGCGGCTGTGCTGTTCGTCCTGCTTTGGGGCGCAGGGGCCGTTTCCGATAAATTCGGCTTGTTGACGGCGATCGGATTTCTGGTCGGCGCGGGAGCCTCATCCATCGCCGGCTATGTCGGCATGATCATCGCGGTGCGCGCGAACGTCCGGACGGCCCAAGCGGCTCATGACGGGATGAACGCCGCCTTGACCGTCGCGTTTCGAGGGGGTGCGGTGACCGGTTTGTTGCTGATCGGTCTGGGACTGTTGGCGATTACGACCTTCTATATGATCGCGCAATCGGTGGCCGGGCAAGAGAAAGCCATTCACGCCTTGCTCAGTCTCGGATTCGGCGGCAGTTTGATCTCGGTCTTCGCCCGTGTGGGCGGCGGCATCTATACCAAGGCGGCGGACGTCGGCGCGGATCTTGTCGGAAAAGTGGAAGCCGGTATCCCTGAAGACGATCCTCGCAATCCGGCTGTGATCGCGGACAACGTCGGCGACAACGTCGGCGATTGCGCCGGCATGGCCGCGGACTTGTTTGAAACCTATGCCGTGACGACGGTCGCGGCGATGGTCTTGGCCTTTACGATGTTCAAGGGGGCGACCGCACCGATTCTCTATCCGCTCGCGCTGGGCGGCGTGACGATCTTCGCGACGATTATCGGGATCTTGTTCGTGAAGGTGAGTGAGGGTGGCGAGATCATGACGGCCTTGTACAAGGGCTTGTTCGTGGCCGGCGGCATCGCAGCCCTGGCATTCTTTCCCATTACGTCGAAGATCATGGACGGCGTCGGCGGGGT
>DASUMN010000188.1:0-5859 GCA_036277675.1 Nitrospira sp.
CAAGGCCGCCGGCTCGGCGATGAAGTGGCCAGGACTCATGTGTTGGATGCCGGCCAGCTGGCGGTTCCGGACTGATACACACAACTGAGGGTGTAGCGGCTCGGCGTCGGATCGCCTGGCCAGAAGAAGGGAGAGAAGTCGTGGGGTTCACGGGAGATGTCTTTGGATGGTTCTCCGATGATCTGGCAATCGACTTAGGTACCGCCACGACGCTGGTCTATGTTCGTGGGAGGGGTATCGTTCTGAACGAGCCGTCGGTGGTGGCGGTTGAAAAGAAGACCGAGAAGGTGTTGGCCGTCGGCACCGATGCGAAGAAGATGCTCGGCAGAACGCCCGGCAACATCGTGGCGGTTCGGCCCATGAAGGAAGGCGTGATCGCCGACTTCGAGATGGCCGAGCAGATGTTGAAGCACTTCATCCGCAAGGCCCACAATCGCAGCGCCTTTGTCCGGCCCCGGATCATTATCGGGGTTCCGTCCCGCATCACCCAGGTCGAACAGCGGGCGGTGCGCGACTCGGCGGAGTTGGCCGGTGCACGCGAGGTCTATCTGATCGAAGAGCCGGTTGCCGCGGCGATCGGATCCGGATTGCCGATCACCGAGCCGTCCGGGAACATGGTCGTCGATGTGGGGGGCGGCACGACGGATATCGCCGTCATTTCGCTCGGTGGGATCGTCTATAGCGAGTCCGTCAAGGTGGCCGGCGACCGGATGGACGAAGCGATCATGAATTACATCAAGAAGAAATACAATTTGCTGATCGGCGAACACATGGCGGAACGGATCAAGTTCGAAATCGGGTCGGCCTATCCGTTCGAAGAGCGAAAGACCATGATGATCAAGGGCCGCGATTTGATTTCCGGCATCCCGCGCACGCTGGTGATCGACGATGCGGAGATCCGCGAAGCGTTGCAGGAACCCATCGGGACCATCGTCAACGCGATCAAGATTGCGTTGGAGAATACCCCGCCGGAATTGGCGGGAGATATCATCGACCGCGGAATCGTCTTGACCGGCGGCGGGTCTATGCTGAAGGGCATGGATACGCGGTTCCGCGAAGAAACGAACTTGCCGATCATCACAGTGGACGATCCGCTCACCTCCGTCGTCTTGGGCGTGGGCAAGATTTTGGACGAACTGGATCTCCTCCGGAAAGTCTCGGTCATGTCCCAGGCCAACAACCTCCGGTAAGGTCCCATCCCTTATGCGGATGGTCAATTTTCGCACACCCTATAACGCGGGGCGCCTGGCTCTCGCGCTCGCTGTCGTGCTCCTGCTCGGCTTCTTCCTGCTTCCCAATCAGCTCCAAAGTGTGTTTCAGGAGGTCGGGAGTCCGATCGGATGGGTGGTGAGTTGGCCCCTCCGAGCGGTGTCCGGCATTCAAGGGGGTGTGGCCGATTTCTGGAGCAGTTTTGTCGCGTTGCAAGGGGCGCAGGAAGAAAACCTGGAGTTGCGGAAAGAGCTGGAACAGCTCAAAGGGCAAAATAGTCAGTTGCGCGAAGCGGCGGCAGCGACCGCACGGCTCACGGCCCTGCTGGAATTCAAGGGACAAGAGATGTTCCCGATGGTGGCGGCGCAGGTGATCGGCCGTGATACGGGGAACTGGTACCGCGCGATCATCCTCAATAAGGGTGAATCGGACGGATTTCGACCGGACATGGGGGTGGTCACGCCAGCCGGTGTGGTCGGCCGGATCGTCAAGACCACGGCTGCGACCTCGGTGGTGTTGCTGGTAACGGATCCGAACAATGCGATCGCCGGCTTGGTACAACGAACCAGGGATGAGGGGATTATCGAAGGAACCACATCCGGGCTGGCGCGGCTGAAATATATCCCGCTGCTGTCCACCGCGCGGGCGGGCGATCGGGTGGTGACGTCTGGTCTCGTCGGAGGATTTCCTCGCGGCTTGTCCATTGGCACGATCACGCGGATCGACAAATCGGAAGGCGCGTTGTTCCAGTCCGCCGAGCTGATTCCAGAAGTCGATGCCGGCTTGGTCGAAGAGGTGCTGGTGATCCAGTCCCCCAATCTTCAGACTGAAAGCGAGCGTTCCGGAACTCCGAAGGTCAAGCGCAAGCCATGAGGACGCTGGTCATAGCAGGGCTAATCGCCGGGCTGATTCCGATCCAATCGGTGCTCTTGCCGCATGTGGCTGTCTGGGGCGTGATGCCGGATCTTGGATTGATCGTCGTGTGTCTGGCGGGTTTCTTTGGCGGTGAACTTGAAGGGCTGCTGGTCGGGCTGGCCGTTGGGTGGATCATGGGCCTCTTTTCCGCCGCTGATCTGACCGTCGGCATGGCGACCAAGGGAATCGTCGGATACCTCGCGGGTGTCGCCGGCCGCCACATTGTGTATATGACACCGGTTGTGCTGGTGCTGGGACTTCTCGCCGCGTCCTGTGTGTCCAGTCTGCTCACCGCGTTGGTACTGACGCTCAACGAACAGCAGGATCTGTGGTGGGCGCTGAAGACCGTCGTCCTGCCCCAGGCGGTATTCGACGGCGCCGTGGGTGGCGCATTCTATTGGCTGGCGTGGAGCCGATTGAACATTGAACGGTTCGTGTCGGAGTACCGGACGTAGGCGATCCTATGGCGTCGGGCAATTACGCAGAACCCGAATTTGGCGACTTCCATCGCCGGCTCATGATTCTCCGCGTGGGGCTCTTCCTCGTGGTGGCCCTCCTCGGCCTGCGCCTCTGGCACTTACAAGTCCGCGAGGGGCCCTATTATCGGGACCTCTCAGAGAACAACCGCACCAGGCAGGTCTTGCTCGAGCCCGCTCGCGGCCTGATCTATGACCGTAACGGCGTGCTCCTGGCGAACAATGTGCCGAGTTTCAGCCTGTATGTGACGTTGGACGAGGTGAAGGATCGTGAACTGTTGATCGGACAACTGTCCGAGCTGCTCGACCTGGACCCGGCGCTCATCAGAAAAAAACTGACCGCCAAGGGCGGCAAGTTGCTGCCGCGCAAGGTCAAGGATCGCATGACCTTGCGCGATGCCGTGCTGATCGAATCCCACCGCCTGGAGCTTTCCGGCGTCATGGTCCAGGTGGAGTCGCAACGGAACTACCCCGGTGGAGTTACGGCGGCCCATCTCCTCGGCTATGTCGGGGAAATTTCCGCCGAGCAGTTGGAGAGGCCGGAGTTTTCCGGCCTCCACCAGGGCAGCGTGGTGGGCCAATATGGGGTGGAAAAATCCTTCGACCGCCATGTGCGCGGCCAGGCCGGACAAAAGAATGTCGAAGTGGATGCCCATGGCAACGAGAAACGAGAGGTCGTCGTGGAGCACCCGCAGGCCGGGAACGACCTGTATCTCACGATCGATGTCCGGCTGCAGAAAGTCGCGGAGGATTTGCTGGGCAGTGAGTACGGCGCCATTGTGGCGCTGGATCCGACCAACGGCGATATTTTGGCGATGGCCAGCCGGCCCGGATTCGATCCGAACGTGTTATCGCGAGAATTGACACCCAAGCAATGGGTCGAGATCGTGCAGGACGAGGGCCGCCCGTTGAACAATCGCGCCTCGCAAGGGCAGTATCCGCCCGGCTCCACGTTTAAGGTGCCCATGGCGGTTGCCGCGTTGGAATCGAAAACGATGGCGCAGTACAGCACCGTGACGTGCAATGGCGGGTACCAGTTCGGCAACCGGATCTACCGTGACTGGAAGGCGGCCGGGCACGGCGCTGTGGCGCTTCACGATGCGTTGGTCCATTCGTGCGATGTGTATTTTTATACGGTAGGACAACGAATGGGCATCGATGTGATGGCCGAGTATGGCAAGGAGTTCGGACTCGGGCAAGGCACGGGGATCGAACTGCCGTCCGAACGAGCAGGCATTATGCCGTCGACCGCCTGGAAGCAAAAAGCGAAGAACACGGCGTGGTTGCCAGGGGAAACCATTTCGGCGGCGATCGGACAAGGGTATGTGACGGTCACGCCGTTGCAAATGGCGAGTTTGATCGGCACAGTCGCCAATAACGGCGTGAGTTACCGGCCGAGGCTCGTGCATGCGGTGATGGATCGGGCGGTCGGTAATTTGCAAGAACTGCCAACCGTGCCACGCGGCAAGATCAAGGCAAAGCCTGAGACTTTCCGCATCGTGAAAGAAGCGTTGGCCGATGTCGTGACAAAAGGAACAGCGACCAGAGCGAAATCCTCCCTCGTGACGATCGCTGGGAAGACGGGCACCGCGCAGGTGGCGGCACTTCGAACGGGACCGGAAGAAAGTATCCCCAAGAAGTTTCGCGATCATGCCTGGTTTGTCGCCTTCGCTCCGGTCGACTCACCGACAATCGCGGTGGCGGTGCTGGGCGAGCACATGGGGCATGGAGGGTCGGCGGCGGCTCCGCTTGCGAAAGAACTCATCGAAACGTACATTAAGCTGAATTCACCGGCGCCGGCGGTGACCGCAGACGACTCCACGGCAAAGCCGGCTCGGCGAGCCCCGGAGCCTTTATGATCGATCGGTTGACGGAGGCCCGCGGGTTCGACAATTTTGATCTCCGCTATGTGGGACTCATCCTGGCCATCCTCGGCCTCGGCGTGCTCTCCATTCACAGCGTAACCCACGACCAGCAGGGCGGCGTGGCGCCGTATTATCTCAAGCAGTTGATGTGGATCAGCTTGGGGGCGGCGGCCTTTCTGGTCATGTGGGTCTGGGACTATCACAGTCTCGCGCGGCTGGCCTATCCTGCCTACGCGCTGGTGCTCTTGATGCTGCTCTTCGTGCTGTTCGAAGGGCGGGCGAGCAAAGGCGCGCAACGGTGGATTGCCCTAGGGCCGTTCAGTTTTCAGCCGTCGGAATTCGCCAAGCTCGTGCTGATCCTGGTGCTGGCCCATTACTATTCGAAAGCGCCGCGCGTGGGGTGGCTCCAGCGCGTGATCATGCCGGGCCTGTTGATGTTGCCGGGACTCCTCCTGATTTTGAAGCAGCCGGATTTAGGCAGCGGCCTGAGCTTCGTCGCCGTCTATGCCGCGATGCTGCTCATGGTCGGGGTGCGGTCTCAGGCGCTGGGGGTCATACTGCTCTTCTCCGTCATGCTCTTTCCCTTCGCGTGGGAAGGGGTCTGGGGGTCCTTGCATGATTACCAGCGACAGCGCATTATGGCGTTCGTCAATCCGGATTATGATCCGGGAGGCAAAGGCTATCACGCGCTGCAGTCGAAAATTGCGATCGGGTCCGGCGAGTTGACCGGGAAGGGGCTGTTCGGCGGCACGCAAAGCCAGCTGAAGTTCCTGCCGGAAGGCCACACGGATTTCGTGTTTGCGGTGTATGCGGAAGAGTGGGGCTTTCTCGGCGTCCTCGTGCTGCTGGCGCTCTTTGTCGCCCTGATTTGGCTGTCGCTGGAAATCGCATCCAAGGCGAAAGACCAGCTGGGGGCATTGCTGGCAGTGGGGATCGTCTCGATGCTCTGTTTCTGCGTCGTGGTGAATATCGGGATGACGGCGGGGATGTTCCCGATCGTGGGTATCCCCTTGCCGCTGGTGAGTTACGGCGGGAGCGCCACGATCATGACCATGGCGTCGCTGGGATTGCTGTTGAATGTCAAACGAAGACGGTTGAGTTTGTTCTATTGATCGTGTCACTGTGGACGCGCGGTCATGTAGCGGCGCGTCGGTGATGCTCGGCATGAAATTGATTGGGAGCCGAGGGGGATGTTGAAGGAAATCATGACTCGCAGCGGACTTGGGCAGGTGCCTGCGTCCGACGCGTCCCTCACGAAGCGGCTCTCCAGCACAAGGAGTAGGTGTAGGTATGGGGACAGAGATTGCAATCACGGTCGCGCGGGAAGAAACCCGCGTGGCGGTTCTTGACGGGAGTGTGGTCACCGATTTGTTCGGAGACCGCGCCAAGCACAA
>DASUMN010000189.1:0-3569 GCA_036277675.1 Nitrospira sp.
GCAAGTTGACGGTGGAGAAAATTATGACGACCCCTGTCTGCACGATCGAGGGGAGTGAATCGGTCGACGACGCCCAAGACATGATGGCTGAACTGGGCGTTCGCCATCTCGGCGTGACGAAAGGCGGCGAAATCGTGGGCATCATCTCCGTGCGAAACCTGCTGCTGCACTATAAACGATATGCGCAGTCGAAGATTTCAGCGGAGGTGACGTACGACGAGCCAAAGATCACGCAGGACTAGGAGCTAGGACTGAGGGCCAAGGACTCAGAACTGAGCACCTCTGCTCTAGCCCTGAGCACGCAGTCCTCTTCACTTAGAGAGTTGCTGCACCAAGTGTCCCAGCTCTGGGAGGATCAGCTTCTCCATTGCCAGGCGGACGGCGTGTTCGGAACCGGGGATGGAAAAGAGCACTCGGCCGCTGATAGTGCCGGCCATAGCGCGAGTCATGATCGCCGCCGAACCGATCTCCTGGTAACTCAGCACGCGGAAGAGTTGACCGAAACCCTCCAGCCGCTTCTCCAGCATGGAATCCAGCGCTTCAAAAGTGGAATCCCGCCGCGCAATGCCGGTCCCGCCGTTGACGATGATCGCCTGGACCAACGGATTGACCGTGCCGAGGGTCACCTGCAATTGAATCTGGTACGGTTCATCCTTGACGACTTTGTATTCGATGACACGATGGCCCTGTTCCTCGAGGAGCTTGCGAATCACTTGTCCGCTGATATCAGTTTCCGGTGTCCGGGTGTCGCTGCAGGTAATGATGACACACCTAATCGACGCAGACGCGGCAGACTTGTGTTCGAGATGTGTGCTCATGGTGATCTTCTTTCAGCGCGCCGCTGCTAGCCCTCAGCTCATTCAGAGTCTGACTGCCGACAGCCGAACGCATGGAATAGCCTTATTGCCACACCGCATCCGGGTTCAGCTTCGCGGGTGGGGTGCCTTTCCCGACATGTTCATCGAGAATTGTGGCCACATCCGCTTCTGTCACTTTGGAATACCAGGTGTTGTCCGGATACACGACGACGGTCGGCCCCTGTTCGCAAGGACCAAGACAACCGGTCGCGCTGACCAGCACTTGGCCGGGTGGGACGGCCCGCTGCATCAATCCCATGTTGAAGGCCATAAGCAGTTGCGCCGCTCCGGCTGAGCCGCACGACGGCTTTGGATGGCCAGGAGGCCGCGAATTGGTGCATACGAGAATGTGATATTTTGGTTTTGGCATCGAGTTCTCCTCAATTAAACATTCAACATTGCAGAGTGAACATTGATCGCGATGGGCTTATCGCGGCCGATACGATTCCCACTGTTGAACACATTCATCCGGTAAGGCCCACTGTTTTACTCCCTTGAGAACCCAGTCGAGATAGTGGTCTTTGGGCTTGAACTTGCCGATGGGATTGGCTGCGTACGTGGTCACGAGTTCTTTTTCGCCGGCAGCGGTGACCACATTGACTTGCAGATGCCGGTAGGCCCCCTGCGGGACATCCTGTTCAAACTCATCCATGGTGGTCAGGTCTTCATCGGTTAACTCAAAGACACCACCCCAAACCTGTTCGCCGGACGACGGCACAATGCTGGCCAGGCCACAACGCCATTGGGACGACCAACGGCAGAACTTGATGGTATGGTCCGCCAGTGTGGCGAGGTACAGAAACTTGTGTTCTGGGGCGCGCCGCTTGAGCTGGGTAGGGTTGAGTTGGTCAGCGTATAGAAAAAACTTCATCCGTGAGGCTCATGGCGACTCGATCGTGTATGCGTGTTCCGGTATTTCTAACACATCACCTTTTCGGCAGACAAGCGGTGGCTTCTCGAATTCGTCCGTTGACAGAGAACGATGGGCCTTCCTAAGATGCCGAGGAGCTCTGATGGCGTTCTGCATCCCCGCAGTGCTGAGCATCCGGCATCACAATGGCGGCAGCTCTCAACCACACACTGAGGCGTGAGTTCTCGTGATCCGAATTATCCAAGTCGCAGCTCTTGCCGTCATCGTCCTCGGCGGATTGTACTACACGTGGACAGGTCTGCCGAGATTCAACCCGGTGGCGTTGGACAAGCAGGAGGCTGAAGCGTTGATGCTGGTGCAATCCTCCCCCGCAATTGGCGCCGCAACGATTCTCGATGTGATGAACGACCATGTGCGGTCCATGAAAGATCGCGGGCAGGGGGTGCGGCTCGGCGACTGGCGGGTCGCGCACGTCGAAGGGGACATCTACGAGATTCGTGTGCAACTGCGAGATCAAAGCGTACGAGGCCAATGGTTCGAGCGGGAATACATCTGGCATGCGCATCTCGGCCGAAAGAAAGTCAATGCGGCCTCGCTGCCCGCCGACGGCGTGACGCCGAAGGAGCCTGACTCAGATCTGCCTCAGGTCCCGCCGTCTCCCGGATTGAGCTGATTCGCTTAGGGTGCAAGAAGACCCGGCGGGAGAGCGATCTGGACGCGATCACCCTCGACGCGTACCTGGCAGCAAGGTACTTCAAAGTTCGGGTTGCCCTCGCGCCGGCCGGACACCACGCTGAATTTCCAGCCGTGCCAAGGACATTCGACGACGGTGCCATGTAACTTTCCTTCGCCCAGCGGGCCGCCGGCGTGCGGACAGGCGTTGTCGATTGCGTAGAACGTTCCGCCGATGTTGAAGAGCGCAATCCAAATTCCACGAACCTCGACCGTTCGCCCGGTTCCCGGCGGGATGTCGCACACCTGTGCGACGGTAACGAAATCGTTCATCGATAGCCGCCTCCCAATTGTTGTGCCGAGCGCTGATCGGTCGGAGCCGTGGCCTTGCTTGATTTCAGGAAAGGCTTATGGCATAGACATACCAGAGCATGTTCCGGCACACCAGACAGTCTCCTCTCGTATGGAGGCGTGGTTGGGAATGAGGGTATCGCATGGAAATGACTCTCCTCCTCAATTCGACGTATGAACCTCTCCGGGTCGTTCATTGGCAAAAAGCGATCGCGCTCCTCTGGCAAGGCAAAGTCGAAGTTCTCGAAGTCTATGACCGTGAGATTCACGGGATCTCCCTCACGATCAAGCTTCCGGCGGTCATGCGGCTGCTCAAGCTGGTGCGTCTGAAGGACAGCCACCGCGCGGTCAAGTTTTCCCGCATCAATATTTTCACGCGCGACGGCTACACGTGCCAGTATTGTAATCATCGGTTCCGGACGGAAGAACTGACGTTTGATCACGTGGTGCCCATTGCCAAGGGTGGAAGGAAGACGTGGGAAAACATCGTGACCGCCTGTTGGCGGTGTAACAACAAGAAAAGCGGCCGCACGCCGGATGAAGCCGGGATGAGGTTGAAGAAACGTCCGGTGAAGCCGCGGTGGAGTCCCGTCATTACCATCACCATCGGCATCCGTAACACACCGGAGAGTTGGCGGGATTATCTCTACTGGAACATGGAGTTGGATGCAGATCCCGCTGAGACATAGTGCTCACTGGTGAGTGCTGAGTCTTGAGGCCCCTGCCGTTTTCCCCTTCTCGATCTGCTCCATACACAAGACGAAACAAGCAGACCGGCGGATCGGCGTGATGACCTAGTAGGCGTCACGTATTGCGCC
>DASUMN010000190.1:0-2060 GCA_036277675.1 Nitrospira sp.
CTCACCGTCGCCGATGACACAGGCCACGATCAGGTTCGGGTTGTCGAACGCCGCCCCATAGGCATGCGAGAGCGCGTACCCCAATTCGCCCCCTTCATGAATGGAACCGGGCGTTTCCGGCGCCACGTGGCTGGGAATGCCGCCGGGAAAGGAGAACTGTTTGAAGAGCCGTTTCAGGCCCTGCTCGTCCTGCGAGACATTCGGATAGACTTCGCTGTAGGTGCCTTCCAAATAAGCATTCGCCACAAGCCCGGGACCTCCATGACCAGGACCCGCGATATAGAGCATGTTGAGATCGTGCTCTTTGATGATCCGGTTCAGATGGACGTAGATGAAATTCAACCCCGGCGTCGTGCCCCAATGGCCCAGCAAACGCGGCTTGATGTGGGCACGCGCCAACGGCTTGCGTAGCAGCGGATTGTCATAGAGATAGATTTGCCCGACCGACAGGTAATTGGCCGCCCGCCAGTATGCGTCCATCTTGTCGAGCACTTCCGATTGTCGTGCCTTCTTCATGATGGTATTTGAAACCTCCCTATCCCGCATTAGTCATGCGCGCTCAATAGGTCCATGACGGACCCGGCGATCTCGCGTTCTTCGTCGGTATGCATGACGCGCACGGTCACCTTGCCGCCTTCTTTCGAAATCACGCTGCCGCCGGCCGCGTTGCGCGCGTCGTCCAGCTCAATACCGAGAAATTCCAGGCCGTCGCAGATTCGCGCGCGAATGACCGGCGAGTGCTCCCCGATGCCCGCACTGAACACCAGCGTGTCTACCCCTCCCAAAGAGGCAGCCAGCGACCCGACGGCTTTTTTCGCCTGGTAACAAAATAGCGAAACCGCTTCAGCCACTCGGGGATCGCTTTGCTCATGCGCAAGTAGATCCCGCATATCGGAACTCATTTCGGAGACACCGAGCAAACCTGATTCGGTATTGACCATCCGGTGGAACTGATCCACGTTCATGCCGTCAGTCCGCGCCAGGAAGGACACAAGCCCGGGATCAAGGTCGCCGGATCGGCGGCTCATCGGCAAACCGGATGTCGGGGTAAAGCCCATCGTCGTATCGACCGGTCGTCCATCGTTGACCGCCGCCATGCTTGCGCCGTTCCCCAGGTGGGTCAGAATCACGCGACCGCTCGATTCACCTGGCCTTCCGACACGGGCCAGTTCTTTCATCAGAAACGAGTACGACAAACCGTGAAATCCGTATCGCTGAACCCCCAGCTTCTCGTATCGCCGTGGGATCGCCATCAGGCGGGCGACGACTGGCATGTTGTGATGAAAGGCCGTGTCGAAGCAGGCGACTTGGGGGAGGACGGGAAACCGGCGACCGAATACCTCGATCAACTGGATCTCCGCCGGAAGATGTTCCGGATCGTAAGGACTCAATCGTTGCAGCTCTTCCTTGACCACCGGTGTCACCAGTTGTGGTTCACAATAATGCCGACCGCCGTGCACCACCCGATGACCGATCGCGCGAAGCGGCTCATGCGTCACGCCGTCGAGGCACGCCATGAGCGGATCGAGACAAGCCGCATGATTGGGAGCGACCAGCCGCTGATGATCGCCGTGGCCGGTGCGTTCGTGCTTCCATGTGAACGTGGCGTGCGGCGACCCGATGCGATCGATCAGCCCGGACAGTTCACGGACCGGAACGTCACCCGCGCGAAAGAGGGCGAACTTGAGCGTTGACGAACCGCCGTTGATCGCCAGAATCGCGCCGGGAGCCGAATCAGACGTGCTCATCACGGTTCCCTCGCCGACCTTGCTCCACCTCTCTCACCCGTGGCGGACATACTCACCGACCAGTCGATAGGCATTGTGGAGATATTGCGCCACCATGCGCTGGGTGTTGAAGAAGCCGCCGTTCAATGAGATCGCATGGCGCATGATCTCGATGAACCGTGCCTGGTCACGATAAAAACAGGGAAGAATCTTTTCTTCAAGCTTGCGGTACAGTTCCGCCGCATGACAGGCGTCCATGCCTCCGCTCGGCTCCATACAGGCCTCCACCCGATCACCAATCGACCAGCCGGTCACGTCTTCCACATGCCCTTC
>DASUMN010000191.1:0-6029 GCA_036277675.1 Nitrospira sp.
CGTTCGACCCGCCGCTTTTGGGCGACGAATGATTTCGAAACGTTGACCACAGACATACATCTCCTCCTGGCTGAATTGTGAGATGCCTCTTATGAGCCACAATCTCAGAAAAGGATTCATGCCGATATTCCTTGGCCTCAAACCAATGGCGCGCCTACTTACATGTGGACATACCGAGCCCTCGATCGCCGTACTATCCCGTCACCCGCTCATAGATGGCGCACAAAACCAGGATCGCGGGTGCCTCCGTGATGTCTTTTCCACAGCCTTGGCAGCGTCCATACGAACCGGTTTCAATTCTCGTAAGCGCGAGGTCGATGTCTTCAATTTCTCTTTTTTCTCGCTCATCCAACCGATCGAGCAACCGGACCATCGTTTCCGTCTGTCCTCGTTCCATCGCTTCGGGCTCCACATCCGTCTTGAACCACAACAGATCCTCTTCAGTCTGTGCGGCCTGACGAAACAGATCCCGCCGTTGCGCCAGCAGTTTGGTGCGAAAGTCCTCTACAGACAGCATGGTTCCCTTCCTCCTCTTCTTTCTGCTCAAGGCCCGATGGCGTCCTGTGCATTTGATCGCCAGTCGGCTAAAAGTGCCAGCGAAGACCGAACTCCATGAAATGCAGGGCTTGGGCATCGTGGGGAAACGGAGTTTCTCTCGTGGGCGAATCTAGAGAACGCTCTGTGGTACGGAAATACCGGTATCCTGCCAGCACATCCAGCCGATCGGTCAGGGCATAGGCCAACCCCGCTTTGACTTGATAGGCAAAAAACACCTCGGTATCGAAGCGGCCGGCAGTGTTCACGCCGTTTGACGTCACCAACGAAAGGCCCCATTTTTCCACATCAAACCCCACCCCCACGCCCACGTACGGTTTGAACCGCTGGGGCATCCCGCTGAGCGCCACATCGTAGTAGAGGTTCGCCATCCCGACGTAATGCTTGTCGCTGCCTTCATTAAACGTCGTCAGTGTCCCCGGCAGCGCGGTAACATCGGCATGAAAGTAGGTAAACTCGCCTTCGAGCCTGAGCGGGACACGCTGAAACGCATACCCAATGGCCGCGCCAACCCCGTACTCACGACCGAACTTCTGGGTGATCAGACCGGACGTGCCCCCGATGAAGTCATCGCTCTCGAACCAGGCCTTTCCGCCGCTGACCGTGCCGTACCACGCCTCGACCGCCCATGTCGGCGTGGGTATAAGAAGCCACGAAAGAAGAACCACGGTAACCAGCCGATAGACATTGCGTTGCATGACAGCCTCCTTTCCTATGTGACCTCGCTGCTCCTGTCCCGAAGCCACGCAAGACTGCCTGACCATGATCCATCGGTTGTGGCTCACGTGCCGATGTCTTCGGCCCAGAGCGATGAATGGCTCGCGATAAACTCGCGCATGAGCTTGATGCAGGCCGGGTCCTGTATGACCTGGATCTGAACGCCACGGCCTGTGAGCCATTCTTCCTCGCCCATGAAGGACTGGTTCTCACCGATGACGACCCGCGGGATGCTGTAGAGCAGAATGGCGCCGCTGCACATGGCGCACGGTGATAGCGTCGTGTAAAGGGTGCACTCACGGTAAAATGAGGCGGATCGACGCCCCGCATTTTCGAGCGCATCCATTTCGCCGTGGAGGATGACGCTGCCCTTTTGAACACGGCGGTTATGACCGCGGCCGACGATGGCATTGGAATGTACAATTACGGAGCCGATGGGGATGCCACCCTCAGACTGGCCGCGCTCGGCCTCTTCGATCGCTGCGCGGAGAAATGGGTTCACAGTGTTGATTCCCTAGTATATTCTGCAAATGTCAAGGGAACATGGGCGGCTTGTTCCCGGGTTCTAACTCAGTCAATGCGAAATGATACCCATGTAAAAAAGGATCTTGCGATCAATGTGCCACTTGAGAACGACTGTCCCCGAATCTGATAAAACAAAAACTTAGACGATTGCCCTGGGCCAGTGAACAGTTAAATGAGGTGTTAGAGGTCATCAAAACAAGCCAGCATGAGGTATTTTGCCCCTCAAGCCATTTCTCCATTGCCCTTCCTTTTCACAATGATTCTTTTGAGAAAGGCCGATGTTTCGTGACCGCTAGTGAATTCGCGGGATCCTTCTCAGGAAACAGCAAGACGGCCCCAGCGATTTGTTGCGCGCAAGCCTGCTTCTGAGCCAGGTGTTTATCCATACATACGCTCCAGCCGGTCCCACATAGAAGATCAGATCCTTTTGGGGTTCCTGCATTTATTTCATTGACCGAATGAGACAATTGGCGACAGAGCTGCGAGATTCTCCTGCTGCGTAACTCCCCAATCCCCGCGCCCACTCACGCCTGGACAAGGGAGCGGGTTGTCCTTAACGCACCGATGTTAGGTCGATCCAACCCTCCGCACGTTGTCCCATTGTGTGGCACTCCAACTACGCAAGGGAAGATGCACCTCGCGAAGAATTGCACGAGGACGAAAGCATGATTCGGACGATCACCATCGGCTTGGCCATGGCCGCTGCGGCGGCTGTTATTCCGGCTGCGTGGGCGCAAGGAGCCAAGCCGCCTACCCAAGCGTTTCTTAAGAAAACGGCGGAAGAGCAACAGGCAGAAATATCACTGGTCTTGTTGGTCGATGGTCGGGCGGCCAACACACGCGTGAGGGAGTTCGCAGAACAGATGATCGCCATCCACAAGAAACTGCTCAAGGAAGTGAAGGAACTGGCGGCTGAGAAGGGCGTCAATGTTTCTTCGGAGTGGAGCAACGAGCACAAGCAGAAAATCAAAGAATTCTCACAACTGTCGGGCCACGGGTTCGGCCGGACCTATATGCACTGTATCCTTCGGGATCATCAGATAGATGTGGGGGAATTCGAGGAGGGCATGCAGCCGGTGGAAGATTCGGGCGTGCTGCATTGGACCTACAGGACCTTGCCGATGTTGCGGGCGCACGTGGAGGAGGCCTACTGGATTCAACAGTTGCTGCAGACGAATTGATCGGATGAGCCGCCATCGGGCTCATCGCCCCAACGACCGGATGTAACGCAGGACGTTCCGTTTGTCCTGCTCCGATAGGGTCCACTTCCAGGCTCCCATCGGCGATCCCGGCTCTCCTTCATGAATAATGTTCCCCAGCTCGGCATTCGACTTATTCTGGACCGCGGGAGCGGTGAGGTCGGGCGGGGGAGGGGACACTTGGTTATAGGCCCTTCCTTTCCCCTGTTCCCCGTGGCAAAACTGGCAAAACTCGTCATAGACTCGCTTGCCTTCTTGCAACTCGTAGTGTTCGCGGAGTGCCCTCTCGTCATCTGCCTGGCTCGCAGCGGTCGGTGCCGCCGACACACTTGCCAGAGCGATCGAGAGTGCGAGGATCAGTGATCTTGTCGGCATGGTACCTCCCTTGATCATGACGCCGCATGAGGAAGCTGCCCGATTCACACGGCGTGTGTATCTCGTGAAGCGTAGGCTCTTAGCTGATTGTCGGTGTACGGCACATTCTCCTTCGTTGTTCGGTCATAGAGAGGTCCGTTGTGCATCTTGAATGCCATGACGATTCGGATTAGGAACCGGTAGGATCAAACAGTTGAAGGCGTATGGTTTGCCGAATGACTCGGTGGGCAATTCTCGACTGAGCAGGGACACTCACAGGTATGGTTGTGAGATGTTTCGCGGCAATCAAACGGGAATTCTTGTCGCCGAATACCGCAACCGAGTGGTAAGCCGTCGACTATGTTTTTGGGTCCAAGGTCTAGCATCCTGATTTCTGGTCCTACCCTTGCTTTCTCTCTCATCCCATATGCTAAGTGGGGAAAAACTGTGGCAATATGCAGCAGATGGGTTCGTCTGCCGTAGCAATTTGGGGCAAAGTAGGCCTGGAGAACGCTTATGACTGAAGACTGGGGCGCGATTCTCGTTGTCGATGACGATGCGGACATGCGGGAACTGGCTCATGACATGTTGAAAGATCGTGGCCATCAGGTGATCGTCGCCGGGAGTGGAGAGGAGGCCCTCAAACGGCTGGCGGAAGAAGACTATGCCGTCGTGCTGACCGACCTCCGCATGAAAGGCCTGCAAGGACTGGAGCTGTTGACGCAGATCAAACGGAGCTATCCCGATATCAATGTGATTCTGATGACGGCTTTCGGATCGGTGGAGACAGCGGTCGAAGCGATGAAACACGGGGCCAGCGATTATCTCACCAAGCCGGTCAAGAAGGACGAATTGATTCGCGTCGTCGAGCGGGTCATCAGGGAAGCATCGCTGAGGCGGGAGGTGAACCGGCTCAGGAAGGAAGTGCACAAGGAGTACAGCTTTCACCAGATCTTGGGAAAGAGCAAAGCGATCCAGGCAGTCTTCGATCTGATTCGCCGGGTAGCCGACAGCCCGACTAACATCCTCATCACGGGAGAAAGCGGCACAGGCAAGGAGCTGGTAGCCAAAGCCATTCACTACAACAGCAACCGCAAGGAGGCGCCGTTTGTCCCCGTCAATTGTGCGGCGATTCCTGAACAGTTGTTGGAGAGCGAGCTGTTCGGGCACATGCGGGGTGCCTTTACCGACGCCAAGGTGGACAAGCGGGGGTTGTTCGAGGAAGCACAGAAGGGGACGCTGTTTCTGGACGAAATCAGCGAGCTGCCGCTCATGCTGCAAGCCAAGATCCTGCGTGCGATTCAGGAGAAAGAGATCCGGCGGGTCGGGGCGACCAAGCCGATTTCGGTCGACGTGCGGATCATCGCGGCGACCAACCTCAATCTCAATGAAGAAGTGAAAAACAAGCGATTCCGCGAAGACCTGTATTACCGGCTCAATGTCATCGAGCTGAAACTGCCGCCCCTGCGAGAACGGCGGGAAGACATTCCGCTCCTCGTGGAGGCCTTTGTGAAGAAATGCGGTGACGGGAGCGGGAAAGCGGTCAAAGGCGTGAGCGAAGCGGCGTTGGCGATGCTGATCGATTACACCTGGCCCGGGAACGTCCGCGAGCTGGAAAACGTCATCGAACGAGCCGTCACGCTGAGCCGGGGCGAGAAGCTTTCACCCGACGATTTGCCGGCGGCGGTACAGGGGGCGCGTGGCGACCGTCGGGTGTTGGACGAAGCAGCCGAGAAGAGTTTGCCGTTGCACGAGATTGAGAAGGAATACATCAAGAAGATCCTCGAAAAGACCGGCGGTAACAAGTATCAGGCCGCCCACGCCCTTGGCATCGACCGCAAGACCCTGTATCGTAAACTCGCCGAAATCGAGGGCAAACCTCACGTCGAAGAATAATCGTCGCTTGCTCGACTGATCTGCCCGGCCGGGAGCGATCGCATGAACGTCTACGAAAGTTTTGCCTTGCGCGCCGTCCCATGGGCGATTCCGTTCTTCACGATCGGTATCTTTCTGTTCGACTATGCCACGCCGGTCGGCGTAGCGGTGTCGATGCTATACATTATCCCGCTGCTGATGACCTATTTCACGTCGGTGACTCGACGTGAGCATGATCCTTTGTATTTCAGTCTCATCGCCACTGTACTCCTGTGGATCAATTTTTTTCTCAAGCCGGCCGGTCTCCCGATTGCCTACGGCGTGTTCAACCGCGTCCTGGGGATATTCATCCTGTGGGCGGTGGCAGTGGCGTTGATCCGATTCAAGCGGATGCAGCGGGAGATTGCGGAAACGGCAGCGGCCAAGGAACAGAGCACGCACGAATTACAAACAGAGCAGGTCGAGCGGGCCCATGCCGAGGCGCTCATGGAGGCGGCGCAAGAGGCGCGTGCCCACGCTGATGTGGCGTCGTTAGGCGCCGCCGAAGCACGCAGGAAAGCGGAAGAGAACCTTCTTTCTAGCCAACAGAGGTTGAAAGCCATTATTGAGTCCGCCATGGACGCGATCATCACGGTAGATGAGGGCCAGCAGATCGTGATGTTCAACCGAGCGGCCGAGGAAATGTTCGGCTGTCCCGCTCATGGAGCGGTCGGACAGCCCCTCGATCGCTTCTTGCCCGCGCGGTTCCGTGACGCCCATCGTGACCATATTCATACATTCGGACAATCCGGTGTCACCAGCCGA
>DASUMN010000192.1:0-3294 GCA_036277675.1 Nitrospira sp.
AGAATCTCCGGATCGATCGTGTCGGCGGTGTCGGTAGGTTGATGAAAGTGAGGATGAATGCCGCCGCTGACGACGGTGACGGTCGGTACCCCGGCTTCTTTGAACGGCACGTGATCGCCGCCGGGAAAGAACCCGTACAGATCGAGTTTGTCGCTGAGCCCAGCCATCTGGCCTGCCTCAGACGCCGTGATCTTGTCCAATCCCGTTACGCCTACGGTGAGCCGGCCGTTGCCGACGCCCGCGTGGTCGATATTGATCATGCCCACGGTTGAGGTCAGTGGCACGATGGGTTGAGACACGTAGTGCCGGGACCCCAGGAGCCCCTGTTCTTCTCCGCTGAACGACAGAAAGAGAATGGACCGTTTCGGCGCGGCGGGGGCCGATGCCAGGACTCGTGCGACTTCGAGCATGACGGCAGTGCCCGACGCATTGTCGTCCGCTCCCGCGAAGAGACGGCCGCCTTGAAGTCCGAAATGGTCGCGGTGGGCGCCGATGATGACGACGTCCGGGGCACGTGGCGAATAGCCTCGGATGAGCGAGGCGATATTGAAGAGCGTGCCCGCTGAAGACAGAGTGGTCCAGGTCAGCCGTGCCGTGACCTCGGTGGCAAATGAGCGGGATGAATTTGTGCGTGTGATTTCTTCTTGAATGTCCTTGAGTCGGCTTTTTCCTGCTGTCGCCTGTGCGATGATCGACTCAGCAATGGTAGTACTAATCCATGCCCCCGGTAGTGGCTGGGAGGTATCCGTCCCGGCGTACATGGCTGTAGGTGTGCCGGTGACGCCGCGGCGCAGTTCGTATGGGCTCAACACCGGTCCCGTAGCGGTCAGATATGCGACGGCCCCTTTCTCCTTGGCGATCCGCACTTTGTCCGCATGTGCGGCGGCGCCTTTGTACTGTTCCTGTTTACCGCGGAGAAACAGGACGAACTTGTTTCGGACGTCGAGGCCCGCATAGTCGTCGATGTCTTGGGCTGGGTCCGCGAGGCCGTATCCGACAAAGACGATCGATGCGTGGATGTCGGCTGAGGGCGAATCCAGAATCGGCAAGAACTCCGGTCCGATAAGGAGTGGCTGGCGATCTTCGATCTGTAGGAAAGGATCGGGTTGGATCGTCTTGGCCACGACCGGTACGGTTTGTTTCCATTCTCGCTGGGGCAGGGGATTGGTGAGGCTTTCCGGCGGGAGGGCCGTGGTGCGGTGGAGCCGAAGTGCGCTGAACCGGTCTGCCACGAATGTCGCCGACGTCCGGTCGTCGGCGGTGCCGGTTTGCCGTCCATTGAAGGCCGGACCACTGAGTTCCCTGATGTCCGCCATCATCCGTTCGGTGGAAATCTCTTCCAGCCCGCGTGTAATCCAATTGCCCGATGAGATGGTCGAATCGAGCGTCGACTCGGATGCCGTGGGTCCTATGACGAGGGTGAGGGTGCAAAGGGCGGCCAAGGCGATCATGATCCGTTTCATCTATTCACGCAGGCTCCAAGCAAGACTGAACGGTCCGCGAGACTATAGCATAGGCTGCACAATCCATTGCACCAACTCAGCCGGACAGGGTACTATGCAACGCAGCGCGGACACGCAGTACGGAAAGGGTCGCCATGGCAGCCGGTGGATCGGGAAACGGACTCTACGACTATCTCTACAAGCGATTCCTTGAGCAACGTGACAGCCACGAAGGGTACTCGTTTCAAGAAGCGCCCGGAGGCAGCGCGCCGACACGGATGGTGACGTTCCCTGAAAAGTTGCGGTGGTGGGCATGGGATCGGCGGCGGCGCCGGAAACAGATCCTGGCCGAACGGGACCAGTTGCAACAAGACATCATTCAACTCAAGAAGACAGAGCAGCAGAAATAGAGACCCTACAGGGTATGGAGCATCTTGGGGGAACCCTTGTACAAGGTGCGGTGGGGGGACTTTGATACTTGCCTTTATTTGTCTGTCTGAGGTAGCATGGAGGCACTTGATTGCGAAAGGCCTGGCAGGCAAGTGCGGAGAGTGACAAGGCCTGAACGGTTGTTGTTTTGGTCCAGCCTGAGAACCAGAGTGGAAGTCAGAGCGCAGTCGCCGCTGTGTTGATGACGTCTTCGGCCCATTCCTTCCTCGTTTCTTTCTCACGTCCAAAACAACACCACTCTGTCAAAGGAGGAGTCCGATGGGTGCGAAGATTTATGTCGGTGGGTTGCCATATTCAACGACCGAACAGGAACTGAGCGATTTATTTGCCGCGCACGGGGCGGTGGCGTCGGCACGGATCATCACGGATAAGTTCACCGGGCAATCCCGGGGATTCGGATTCGTGGAAATGTCGGCTGATACCGAAGCGCAGGCGGCAATTTCCGCGCTGAACGGGACACAGTTCGGCGGTCGCACATTGACGGTTAACGAAGCACGCCCCCAGGAACCCCGTTCCGGCGGCGGAGGCGGCGGAGGCCGTGGAGGTTATGGAGGCGGCCGGAACTGATCCGACCGCACTCGGTTCGAACCAGGGGGTTGCCGGACATTCCGGCAGCCCCTTTTTTTATCCTTTTCCTGGGCATTTGGTAAGATGACCGCCGGAGCGTCGTATGACCCCGTTTAAACTTGAAGCGCCCTTCAAACCCTGTGGCCATCAGCCGGAGGCAATTGCTAAGTTGACGGCCGGCGTGAAGGCGGGAAAGACCCATCAAGTGCTCCTCGGCGTCACCGGATCCGGTAAGACGTTTACCATGGCCAACCTCGTCGAGCGGGTGCAAAAACCGACGCTTGTGCTCGTCCACAACAAAACCTTGGCCGGGCAGCTCTATCAAGAGTTCAAGCAGTTCTTCCCGCGGAACGCCGTCGAGTATTTCGTCAGCTATTACGATTACTACCAGCCGGAAGCGTATATCCCGCAAAGCGATACCTACATCGCGAAGGATGCATCGATCAACGACGCGATCGACCAGATGCGGCATGCCGCGACGACCTCGTTACTTCAGCGCAACGACGTGCTGATCGTCTCGTCGGTCTCGTGCATCTACGGGCTGGGCTCGCCCGAGGTCTATCACGACATGCTCGTGTATGTGGAGGAAGGAGCGGAGATCAGGCGGGAGAAGATCTTGGCGAAACTCGTGGAGATTCAGTACGAACGCAACGACGTCGATTTTCATCGCGGGACGTTTCGCGCGCGCGGGGACGTGATCGAAATTTTCCCTGCGTCGTCGGAGGCCAAGTCGGTGCGGATCGAACTGTTCGGCGACACGGTCGAGGCCATTCACGAGATCGACCCGCTCACGGGGAGGTCGCTGGGCAAGTTGCCCAAGATCGCGATCTATCCC
>DASUMN010000193.1:0-6908 GCA_036277675.1 Nitrospira sp.
TTATGGGGGACCGGTCCTGGGAGTATGGGCTCCATCAAATGATCGAACTAAAAGAAAGGTGCCCTCTCACGCCCATGAACGCGCCGCTGGCGAGGATGACCTACCAACGGTTTTTCCGGCGGTACCTTTGGCTCTCCGGCATGTCCGGGACCGCCCAGGAAGTAGCCGGCGAGTTCTGGACGGTCTACCGTCTGGCCACGGTCACGATTCCCACGAATCGTCCGCCTCAACGTCGCTGGATGGGCGAGCGGCTGTTCGCCACAGCGGAACAGAAGTGGGATGCGGTGGTGGATCGGATCGGAGAGTTGCAGGGACAGGGACGGCCGGTTTTGGTCGGGACCCGTTCCGTGGCGGCGTCCGAAACGCTCAGCCGGCAATTGACAGACGCGAAAATCGATCATGTGGTGCTCAATGCCAGGCAAGATCAGGAGGAGGCCTCGGTGGTGGCGGCAGCGGGCGAACGAGGACGGGTGACGGTGGCGACGAATATGGCGGGGCGCGGCACGGACATCAAGTTGCCCCAGGTTGTGGCGAAGGCCGGCGGGCTGCACGTCCTCTCGACCGAGCGGTATGACGCGAAACGCATCGATCGGCAGCTCTATGGACGGACCGGCCGGCAGGGGGAGCCCGGTAGTTATGAAACAGTGACATCGCTCGAAGATGAGCTGCTCACTGCCGCTCATGGACAAGCTGTTCGGTGGGTCGCGCGGCTGTTGCTCACGTCCGGCAATCCGTTGGAGGGATGGGCGGCCACATTTCTGGTCGGGCTGGCCCAGCGGTCGGTGGAACGGATGCACGCTCGCGTGCGTCGGGATCTGTTGCACCATGAGGATCAGCTTGAGTCCACACTGGCGTTTTCGGGCCGGGTAGAGTGAAGACGTAGAACGGCGTGAGGTATACGTGCCCGCGGATGGCAGGATGCCGTCGGATTCGGATGAAGGAAAGGACGCGAAGAGTGACTATGGTCAAGATGGTTCACGAGGGTATCTGTAGCTCTAAGATGAGTGATTGGTTCCGCTTGCGCGTACTCTCACAGGCTGCGGTTGTGTTTGCCGCCGGTCTTCTTGGGTGGGACGCGTCTGCTCAAGCGGCTGGCCCGCTTGCCTGTATCATGAAACCCTATGTGGAGGTGTCCATCGGGGCGCCGGTGGAGGGTATCATCCAACAGGTACACGTGGATCGTGGCGATTGGGTAACCAAGGGGCAGGCCGTTGTGACGCTGGAGTCGAGCGTAGAAAAAGCCACGGTCGATCTGGCAAAGGCGAAGGCAGACGCGGAGGCGACGATCAAGAGTACGCAGGCGAAGATGGCGTTCACCGCCAGGAAGGTCGAGCGGGCAATGGATCTGTTCAAATCCAACTCCATCGCCAAACATGAATTTGATGAAGCCCAGACGGAACTGGCCCTCGCGGAAACGGCCCACTTGGAGGCAACCGAAAGCAAGCACATGGCCAAACTGGAATGGCAACGGGCCACGGCGACTCTGAACCTCCGCACGGTGCATAGTCCCTTGAACGGCGTCGTGGTCGAACGGCTGTTGTCATCCGGCGAATCGACGAAGCAGACACCGATCTTAAAATTGGCCCAGATCGATCCGTTGCGGATCGAAGTGTTCGCGCCGTTGAACTTGCTGGGCAAACTGGAGCCGGGCATGAAGGCAGAGGTGCGCCCGGAAGGCAGTGCGTCGACCGCCTATCAGGCCAAAATCACCGTCGTGAATCGCGTGGTCGACAGTGCGAGCGGAACCTTCGGCGTCCGCCTCGAAATGCCGAACCCCAATCACTCGCTGCCGGCTGGGCTGGCCTGTACCGTGAAGTTTCTTGCTGTGCCGTAGGAGAGGGAGGAGCGGTATGGGAGGGCATCAACGAACCAATCGAGGAGTGGCAAGAACAGGGCGGCGGACATCCGGTCGAGGCATAGGCTTCCGGAGGCTGTGTGCCGGTGTTGCACTGGTGTGGATGCTGCTGGCCGGAGTCGGCGTGGAGGCTCAGGAGCAAGCCACGCTTCCGTATCCGATAGACAATCCGCCGGTGTTGAAACTGTCGCTGGCGGAGGCGGTCGGCGCGGCGGTGGACAAGAGTCCGAATATCCGCCTGTTTCGCGAGCGCATTGAAGCGGCGCGCGGGGTGTCCCGTACTCAATTGGGTGCGATGCTTCCGCACATTACCACCACCGGCAAATACAACACGCAAACATTTTTCCTCGGGACCATCGGCGGGGCGCCGGTTCGGACCGATCCGTTCGAAATCGTCGACGGACGCGCAGCCTTCACGCAGTCGATTTTCAGCTTGAGTTTAATCGACCGGTGGCGGGCATCCCGGTCCGCGCTGCAGGTGGCGGAGTTGGACGCGGTGGCGACCGAGAACGATACCATTGCCAAGGTCGCCCTCGGGTATTTCGAAGTGCTGCGCAATCAGGAGACGATGAATGTCCGTTCGGCCAACGTCGGTCTGTACCAAGATCTCGTGGCGTACATCAAAAGCCGACAGGCAGGGGGCATGGCGACCGGTCTGGATACCGCGCGGTTGGAAACCCAGCTTGAAAACGAACGGCAGCGGCTGGAACTGGCAAAGGGAGAGGTGGAGCGGGCCAGATTTGCGCTGCTCAACGCTATTGGGATCGGCTACGATGTCGCGCTCCAGCTCACCGACGAATTGAAAGCCTTCGAAGGGCTGGTTCCATCCATCGAGCATGCCATGGAGTCGGCCGGCGCGAATCGGCCGGAGCTCAAGGCTCAGATGCAACGGATCCGGACCGCGGAATTGAATGTGCGGTCGGTCAAGGGCGAGCGGCTCCCATCCATGTCCGCAGAAGGGAACTACGGGCTGATCGGCAATAAGTTCGACAGTAATACCGGCACCTACAATGTCGGTGTTCAGCTGTCCATTCCGATCTTCGACGGGGGCCAACGCGAAGGTCGCATCGGCCAGGGGGTCAGCGAATACAATCAGGAGCACTACAAACTGGCAGTGGTCAAGAATCAGATCGGGATGGAGATTAGGGAGGCGTTGGTGACCCTGAAAGCGTCCATCGAACAGCACCGGATTGCCGAGGCCGGAATGAAAGCCTCGCTGACGGAACTCGCACTGGCCCGGGAACGTATCCGAATGTTGAACTCCAACACATTGGAATTGTCGAACGCCTTGTCATCGATCGTTCGGGCGAAGGACAACATGATCGACGCCCTCTTCCGCGTGAACGCTTCGCGTGTGAATCTCGCCCGAGCGCAGGGCCTGGTGGAGACGTTGAGGTAGCCACAAATAGCCCCCTCAGTTCTCAGGTACACGTTTCCTCCCCGCATCATGTAGGTGGACGGTGTTTCCCACGCGCCTTTTCCTCTCCCGTGCCTTCCTTTCGCCATTTCATATTTGCGAGCAAGGGAGTACACTGCTCCCCGCCAAAAACCCGAATCGTTCCTAACTCTAGGGAGGAGGGCCGCGATGGAGAAGCACGTCTGGGTGAAGGTGTTCGGCCTCGTTGGTCTGTTGTTCTTCTGGTTGAGCGGGGGAGCAAGCGCGTCAGAGTCCGCGGGGGAGGTCAATGAAGCCCGCCTGGTGGCGCAATACAACTATTCGATCCACATCCTGGCCATGCTGGTGGTCGGATTCGGATTCTTGATGGTGTTCGTGAAACGATACGGGTTTGGGGCAACGACGGGCACGTACTTGGTCGTTGCTGCGGGCTTGCCGCTCTATATGTTCTTGCGGGCCAATGGGATCGTCGGCCATGCGGTGAAGGCCCAGACGGTGGAAGCGCTGATGCTGGCGGAATTTTCCGTGGCGACGGCCTTGATCGCGATGGGCGCCGTGCTGGGGCGGTTACGCGTGTTTCAGTATGCGGTGCTGACGCTGGTGCTGGTGCCGCTCTATGCGCTCAATGAATATTTGGTGTTGGACAACGGGTCGGGTCTCACTAAAGGGTTTCAAGATTCCGCGGGATCGATCGTGATCCACGCGTTCGGGGCCTATTTCGGATTGGCGGCGTCACTGGTGTTGACGACCGAGCAGCAACGCAGCCGGCCGATTGAATCCGATGCGACCTCCGATCGGTTCGGGATGGTCGGATCAATGGTGCTGTGGTTGTTCTGGCCGAGTTTTGCGACGGCGATTGTGCCGTTCGAACAAATGCCGCAAACGATTGTGAATACGATTCTCGCGCTGAGCGGGGCCACGCTTGCCACCTATTTCCTGAGCGCGGCGTTCCATAAAGGCAAAGCCTCGATGGTGGATATCGCGAATGCCTCGCTGGCAGGCGGGGTCTCCATCGGCTCGACGTGCAACCTCGTCGGGCCCGGCGGGGCGTTCATGATCGGCTTGCTCGCCGGGACGCTCTCGGTCGTCGGGTTTGTCTTTATTCAGCCCATGCTGGAATCCAAGATGAAACTGATCGATACCTGCGGCGTGCATAATCTGCACGGGATGCCGGGGCTGTTTGGCGGGCTGTGCGGCATCGTGGTGGTCCCAAGTGTCATCGGCGCGCAACTGACCGGGATTGCGCTGACATTGATCACTGCGATCGTTGGGGGGGTGATCGCCGGGATGGTGATCAAGGCCACGGGGACGACGGTCGAGGCCTACGAGGATCATCCTGAATTTACCCATGTACCGGGGCCTGACGGAGGGCATTGACCGAACGTTCCTGCGGAACCAGAGGACTGCCCGACGTGACGAGCGGTGATTAGCCCGTCGGCTCGCTGTCGAGCTTGTGTGCCTTGCGGCCGCCGGAGATCAGATGATGCTCCGGCACCTGGCCCGCAACCATCAGCTGGGCCATGTCCGCCGCGCGGGTCACCAGCCCCTGGGCGGCCTCTCGCAATTCCCGGCTGTTCTGTACTTCACAGATATTCCGTTCCATGTCTTCCGCGCTCCAACCTCGTGAATGCGCAATGAATGGAAACTGAGGAAACTGGCAACCGACCTCCGCCCAAAACGTCATCAGCTGTCCCGCGACACCCTGCACATTATCCTGACCGCCCATGATGATGAAGGCCGCCACTTTGTTCTTGAGAAGATGCTTCTTCGCAATCGTTTCCTGATTCTGGATGCAGTTCATCCGCTCGACCATCTTGAAATAGAGGCTGCTGGCGTTGCCCCAACGGATCGGCGTCGAGACCAGAATGACATCGGCCCAATGGACGACAGCCTCGTACACGCGGTCGAGCTGATCGGTTGGGTCCATTTGGGTAATCGAGCAGGGCCAGGTACAGGCCTGCGCCGCTTTCGAGTAGAACCCTTCGCAGGCGCGAAAATGCAGGTCGCGCAACTTGATGCACTGGGTTTCCAGCTGCAGCGCCGTTCGCGCATGGTCCAATGCGGCCTCCAGCAGCGCGTCGGATGTGCTGTAGCGCGGATGCTCCGCCGTCATGGCCGTGGTCGCAATCCCGACCACGCGCACCGGACCCGGTTGTCGGACGATCGGACGGGCCAGCGGATGGGGTGCATGCGGCTGCTTCCTGCGTTTGGTCGCGGAGGAGAGGTCGATCAAGAGCCGGCCCTGGTCGATTCTTGTCGCATAGGCCGGCACCTGATCCTGTTCGTACCCTAGCTCGCCTCGACCGGTTTCACGGTGAAACTTCCAGTAGTGCCAGGGGCAGACGACATACTCGCCCTCAAGCCGGCCCTTGCCGAGCGGCCCGCCGACGTGATTGCAAACACCGGAGATCGCTGAAAACTTCCCGTCCGTGTACGTGAGCGCGATGCGCGTCTTCCCGCACGTGATCTCTTGCAGCGGGGTTTGTTGTAGTTCGTCGGCAGATCCGATATCCAGCCACTCGTGGTCGGGCATGGTGCGCTCCTTGGCCGTACGGCATTGTCTATTGGAAGATGAACGGCGGACAGACTACAGACGGAAGAAGAAGGGAGTCAATATTCAGAGCCGATCGTCGCGTAATGCCTCCCGGACGGCTCCTTGAAACGCCGTGCGAGAGTGTTATCTACGAAGTGCGCGGAGGCCTCGGTGAGAGGAACACTCCTGGAACTGAGGTCCGGTGTAGGGGCGGTGAGCAGGCCCACCGGTGGGTGGGAAGCCTAAAACCCCTCCAAGACCTCCACGGTGCACATAGAGCTCTCTAGACCCGCCTCCGCGTTGCTATTTTGTAATCCAATCGCGATCTTCTCCCCCAACAGTTTGTAGGGATCTTTTCGACACCTATAGCGTGGCGCTTGATTTTCTGTCGACCGGAACTATCCTGAAGTTGAAGGAGGTGTTTACGGCGTGTGTAAGGTCAGCAGCCTCGGATGTGTACTCGCCCTTATGCCGCCAACGTGCACAAGGGCACCGCTTCTGCTTCAGGGCGGGATGAGGGTTCAAGGTACGCGCCTGTGTCGCTCGGTGCCGGTAGGCACGGCCGTGAGATGCGAGCCCGATGACCACGGCGCGGGGCAACCAGCGAGGGCGACTGACGGGTTGCCGAACCGAATCCCGGCGAGTCGACAGACTCGGTGGTCCACATAAGGGCGGGCTGTTAGGTGGCATGAGAAGGGACAGGTGGCGTGCAGGCTGAAGTGAGTCAGTGAGAGTTATAGTTTGGAGTCGATGCGGTTCCAATCAAGCCTGCACCCCACTCTTTTTATAGGAGCGCTGACCCAAAGAGTAGCTATGCCTTGTCATCAATTGTGTGAAACTCGCCTGAAGAGCCCACCGATTGACCTGCCCCCGGTGATTGTACCAGCGCGAATGTGAGTCACGCGTACTGTGGCGCAACGGTTTCCCGCTGGCGCAAGCAGATCTTTAAGATCGGAGGCGTTGTCTAGCATGGTAAGTTTCCGCTCAGCTACCTTTCTGAAGCGGAAAACTCCTTCACCATCTCGCCGGCAAAGGCGGGATGCTAGACGGGCTCGCGGGTGTGCAGGAAGTCGGGATTTTGCATCATCACCAACTGCACACGGCACCCGGACCCCCCATCGACA
>DASUMN010000194.1:0-4408 GCA_036277675.1 Nitrospira sp.
GAATGTGGACATCCCGTTGGGCAAGTCGAGGTCGAACGGAATCGGGTCCGCGCAGCGTAATTCGTAACCGACGTCTTTGGCGACGATCGAAATGGACCGCCCTAGGGCGCTGAGTTCCTTCGTCACTTCCCGCCGAAGCAACGCCCCCACATCCACCTCCGACAAACGCAAGTGACCGTGTTCGTCACGTGCCACTTGCTCCAGCCCTCCCAGGTCTTGTGGGTCCAGAATTTCGATCAACCCTTCCGCCAGCACCACGACGCCGTCTGTTCGGCCGAGGCTGAACCGCTTGATCACGGCGCCGACCAGCAGGTCCACCAACCGCTTCAACCTGACGGGCCGCTCCGTGAATTCTTCCGGGATCACCGTCAACGTGGCCCCGGCGGCTTTCCCTATGCCGAGCGCCAGGTGGCCTGCCTTGCGCCCCATCGTCACGGTAAAGTACCAGCGCGAGGTCGTATGCGCATCGACCATCAGGTTCTTGACGATTTTCACGCCGACATGCCGCGCGGTCTGAAACCCGAATGTGGACATCCCGTTGGGCAAGTCGAGGTCGTTGTCGATTGTCTTCGGCACATGGACGACCTGGATACGCCCGGCCGCCCGTTCCTCCAGTGTGAGCGCGGAAAAGGCGGTATCGTCTCCACCGATCGTGACGAGGCGCGTCACGCCGAGGTTGATCAGCGCGGAGAGGACGCGCTCCAGATGCTCGGCCTTCTTGGTCGGATTGGCCCGCGACGTGCCGAGATCGGACCCGCCGCGAAAATGGAGCCGGCTCACGTCTTCAATCGAAAGCGGCCGCACGTTTCCGGTGCTCCCGTCCATGAGCCACTTGAACCCGTCGAGAATACCGAGGACATCGGACCCGCCCAGAATGCTACGGATCGTCGCCGCGCTGATGACGCTGTTGATGCCGGGCGCCGGCCCCCCTCCGACCAATATCCCGGTGATCGTCCGCTCTGATGTCATCCTCTCGTCCCTTACATGCCCGCCCAGTGGCCGTTCACTCTCTTCATGATCTGCGGCGTGGTTGTATACTCCATTGCGTCGAGAGGCAAGCGATGCGGCTCAGGTTACCCCGGTACTTCATCCAACCCCACATGCGCTCGAAGCCGGTTATAATCAAATGCGGTCCGGCCCATCCGTGAGAGGCCCGGATCGTGCCGGGCCATCTCATCGATCAACGCGCCGACCGTGCCGCGCATCTCCGCACTCGCGGCGGCATGGCGCGGCGTCTGCCCGCCGAGCAAACGATGAGGCTGATCCGACCATTCGAGATAGGCCTTGTCCAGAAACTGGTTGAGCAGGGCGCGGTCTTCGGCTTGCGTCACAACCAAGGTCAGCGGCTCGTCCGACATCAATTCTCCCACCGACAATTGCCGAGCCGGCGGCGCCAGCGTCTCGCCACGGAAATGCAGCGAAAATCCCAGCGAAGCCGCCAGCCGGTGCTTGATCCGGTCCAACCGCTCCGGCCCGTCGCATTCCACAATCAGCTGGGAGGAGGTCAGCGTCAGCCGTGCCACAGTCGTCTCTGCCGGTCCGGCGGTCTCACGCTGAACCCAAGTCAGAGTCGGAGGAACACCGCCAGCCGACCCCCGGCTCTCCGCTGAACCGGCCGGTTGCTCCGAGCGCAATTCCTCCATCTCCGACAACCGATCCGCAAACAACCGATACTCATGATGGTCGTACAGAGCCACGGCATAGAGATAGGGTTGCCCGTCAAGAGTGCGAAAACGGATATGCACCACGGCATCCACCAAGGCATCCACGCGCAGCTGCGCAAACGCCCAGAGAAGCATGTACCCATACCGCTTGGCGAACTCCTGCCATTCCCCCAGTGCGAAGGATCCGGAATTCATCTCCATCTCGCGGCGCCATTCCGCGGTCATCTCGAGCACCGCCTCGGCATCGAGGGAGGAGAGCACGATCCCGCACCCAGCCCATACGGCCCGGCCAGCTTCCTGCCTGTCCGGGACACGAATGACACGAGTCAGCAGCACCTGTCCAGGCGCCATACCCTTGGCAAACTCGCCATCAGGCAGAACAACCGTGGCTCCATCGCCCAACGACCGTAATGAGAGCATGTCGCCCGGTTTCGGCGACGGGGTTGGCTCCAACAGATCCATATAAGAATGTTTCAGCGGATCGAGCCAAGCCCGTTCTTCATTCGGAATGTGTTCGGTGATGATGTCCCGCAGCTGTTCGATCAGTGTCAGCTGCCCATCTTCCGGATAGAAATCGCAGAGCAGCGACAGTTCCGCAAGTTCGGTTTCTTGGACGAGAGGCGCGACGATCCCCCCGGCGCCGCTTTGCAGATAGGGTCTGAGCGCACGAGCCAGCGCCGTTTCCCGCTGCACAGCGAATCCCGGTGTCAGCGACAACGATTCGAGCCGTGCGAGCACCGCTTCGAGAGAGGGCGGGACCGGGGCCTGAAAGCCAGCTGCCCGTTCACTCGCGAGCTTCATGAATTTCTTCCATGACTATTTCTTCCGCGTCGAGCCAATTCCTGAGATCGTTGCCTTCCTGGCGGCCCCGCTGGTCCCACAATTCGTAGGCCTTGCGGGCGATCCGATCCCACATCCCCTCCGGCAATTCTATTGGTTGTTGAGACCTGCCGGCGGAAGGTGACGGCCGTTTCTTCGCTGCTTGGGTCTTTTTCACGATCGTGCGCATGACACACTCCTCGGTTCGAGGTTTATTGGGAGAGGGATGGCGCCGTGAGGACACGATGATGGTCCGGATGAAATTTCGGGCTCCGGACCGTCAGGACCGGGCACTGGGATTGTCGGAGCACGGATTCGGCCACGCTGCCGTAGAAGGTGTGCGCCAGGCCGCGGCGGCCATGGGTCCCCATGACGATCAGGTCGGCTGATCCGGTCCGGGCCGCTTCAAGAATGGAATCGTTCGGAAGGCCTCCGCGAAGCAGATAGTCGGCCGTCACCTGTGCAGAAGCCAGGGACGATACCAGGCCGTCGAGCCGTGATGTGATCGCCTCCCGCTGAAGTTCCCGCTTCTCAGGATGGGGAAAGGTGAAATCGAGGCCGTAGGACACCGGCTCCATGACGTGGAGCAATGTCAGAGACGCTTTCGTCCGCTGCGCCACAAGGACCGCGTACTCCAGCGCGTCGAGCGAGCAATCGGAAAAATCGACCGGCACGAGGAGTCGTCCGAGTTTCACCGGAGGCCGCGTGCCGCTGCCTTGTTCCGGCCTTGACCGCTCCGTTCGTATAACCAGCACGGGACAGGGCGCGGTCCGAATAATCCGTTCCGCCGTGCTGCCCAGCAGAACATGTTCGACGCCGGTCTTTCCGACGGTGCCCACCACGATCAAATCCGCGCCCTCAGCCCCGGCGGCAGCCGACACCTCTTCGCTCGGAATCCCCGTCGCAATTCTGGTCTGCGCCGCCACTCCTCGCGCGGAGATCCGCTCTTTCACATCCACCAACCCCCGCGTGGCCTGCTTCATCAGCTCACCGAGGTACAAGCGGTTTACGGGATATTCCGGATTGAGTCCGGGAGGGAATTCCAACACGCTCATGACCGTGAGGGTCGCTCCCCACGACGCAGCCAATGTGGACGCATAGACTTCCGCCCCCTCTGCCGACCGGGAAAAATCCGTCGCAAAGAGAATTCTCGGCCTCGCGCCCGATTCGCTCACACGGCCTCCGTGCTCAAGATGAGCAATTCTCCGCTCATTGTCGGATGGATCGAGCAGCGGAACTCATGCCGCCCCGGTCGCGTCAGATCGAATCTGATAACGGCATCGCGCTTGGGATCGAGGAACACACCGCTGAGGCCGCGGCCATAGACGATCACTCCGTCTTTTTCAATCTTCACCGACAGCCCCTCGAACATCGTCGAGCCGAAATCATGCCGCTCCGCATCCTCGTTCCGCACCTTGATCACCGTCGGCAATCCGAGACGCAACGGCCCCTGCTTGGTCACAAACTTATAATCCTTGATGGTGACTTCGACCAGCTGTTCGGATTGCGCCACGGCAGCGGCATCCCCATTTCGTTCCATCGCACCCGGCAAGCCCACGACGAGGCCAAGGATCAGGGCTGGAGCCCATATTCGCGCATGCAGCATGTCATCATCCTCCTGTTTCTTACGTCGATTTCCGCTGAGTGGCCGACGCCGTCAACGGCACGGTTAATACGGAGCACCCGGCGGTACGCACGACCTTTTCCGCCGTGCTGCCGAAGAAGATCTTGTTCACGCTGCCGGACCGGCCGCCGTAACTGCCCATCACGACCAAATCGACTTTCCCTGTACGTGCAATTTTGGCGATCTCGACGAACGGAGACCCCTCCACGACCATACGCGTGATGGGGATCTCCTTGGCCTCCTCGGAATCCATTAACCGGCGCACATTCAACCGGGCATGATGGCGCAGACGCCGCCGTTG
>DASUMN010000195.1:0-4523 GCA_036277675.1 Nitrospira sp.
GGCCTGCACGCAGTCCGCGAGGCGCTCAAAGCCGGCACTCGTCCGCTTCAACGAATCTTGGTCTTGCGGACTGATCGGCAATTTGGGGATCTCGTTCAATCGGCCAGGGCGAAGCGTATTCCGGTCCATGTCGAACCGCCCGCCGCATTCGATCGGCTGGTCCCCCAAGGCAACCACCAAGGCATCGTCGCCTTTGTCGCGGCCAAATCCTACAGCTCGACCGATGAGATTCTTGAGCGGGCTCGGAAGCGGGGCGAACCGCCGTTCGTCTTGATCCTGGATGGAGTCGAAGATCCCCACAACTTGGGCGCGGCGCTGCGGACCGCTGAAGCGGCAGGAGTCCACGGGGTGTTCATCCCGGAGCGCCGTGCGGCGGGACTGACGTCGGTCGTGGCCAAGGTCTCGGCCGGCGCCATCGATCACATGCTGGTCGGACGGGTCGTTAACGTGACCCATCTCATCGGAGAACTCAAGGAGCGAGGCCTGTGGGTCTATGGAGTCGAGCCCTCCACGGCACCGGTCTATACGAGCCTCGATATGACGGGGCCGACGGCCCTCGTGTTCGGAGGAGAAGGGGAGGGAATCAGGCCAGGTGTGCTGAAGGCATGCGATGGGCACATCAGCATTCCGATGAAGGGGCACGTTGAGTCCTTGAATGTATCGGCGGCGGTAGCGGTCGTGGTGTTCGAAGCGGTCCGGCAGCGAGGCGGTCAAAAACCTAGCGGATCTTGAGTGCCCCGCTCTGGATGGCGGTCTTGAGCAGCTGCGCAGTGTTCGAGACCCGCAACTTTTTCATCATATTCGCCCGGTGAGCTTCGACCGTTTTCACGCTGATTTTCAGTCGCTGGCCGATTTCCTTGTTCTTGAAACCGGCCCAGATCAATTCCAGAATTTCCTGCTCGCGTGACGTCAGTGACTCCGGCCGCTTGGCACGTGGAGGCGGCTCCAGGTCCGCCAGAGACTTTCTGGCCTTGGGCTTTCCAGCTGCTTTCGCCATGATGCTCGCTTCTCCTTTGCTTGGCAGGTAATTCGGGTATACTGGCAGTCGACCGTCAGAGACCATCGATGCTGGGAAACGAGGCCTACATTATAGGGATATTCGCTAAGAAATGTAAATGGAGGGCGCCGGCCTGCATCAGGGTCCTGAGTCATGAACCCAACGGTTCAGTAACTTCTAGACCAGTGCGAATGGCAAACCGGTCTCTCTCCTTGGGTATAATCGCATGCTTTCTGTCTATCTGATCGTCGGCTTGTTCGGTGCGCTGATCGGCAGCTTCCTCAATGTCTGCATTTATCGGCTGCCTCGGCAAGAATCAATAGCGTGGCCCGGTTCCCATTGCCCGAGCTGCTCTCATGCCATCGCCTGGTACGACAATATCCCAATCGTCAGCTACCTCGTACTGGCCGGACGGTGTCGGCACTGTCAAACCCGCATCTCTTGGCGCTATCCGGCTGTGGAGCTTCTCAACGCAATCGGCTATGTGGGACTGCTCTGGTTTTTCGGACCTGATTGGTCCACGGCAGTGTATGGACTGCTCTACTCGGCTCTGCTCGTCGTTGCCGGGACGGATCTCTCCCACAAGATTATCCCTAATGTCGTGACCTTTCCTGGCATCGTGGTCGGTCTTGTCAGCGCCGCGACGGTGCTCCCGCTGGGTCTGCTGAACGGGCTCATCGGGCTCCTTGTCGGGGGAGGCCTCTTATGGTTGCTGGCGTGGGCAAGCCCCTATCTGTTCGGCAAAGAGGGGATGGGTGGCGGCGATATCAAGCTGTTGGCGATGATCGGCGCCTTTCTCGGCTGGAAGCCTGCGTTGATGACGATCATGGTGGGATCATTCCTCGGTTCCATCGTCGGAATCGCCTTGATTGCCGCTCATGTGATCAAACGGGAAGATTATATACCCTTTGGCCCGTTCCTCGTGTGTGGAGCACTCGTCTCCCTGTTCTTCGGGCAACCCCTGCTTGATTGGTACCAAGGCCTGCTGGCCGGTTAATTGTCTGGTTCCCCCACGCTCTCGGTTCCCGCGTCCCTCTGTATCTCTTCCTCACGGCCTTGTATCTCCTGGGATGTGACGTCGTCGTTCATGCATTGATGTTCCGGGATGTATTCCATCGGTGACGCATCTCGACCATCCATCGAACTTGCTTCGCTGAATCCATCACTTCCAATCGTGTACTGAATTCCTCGGATGGAATCCCCATGCAGTGGGGGAACCGATTTCCACGCGGCACAACTTTTGAGATGCGATGGAGGAGTCGGTGTTGATAGAAGGGCGATACATCCGGGGAAGCGCACATGAGACAGACAGGTCACACACTCCTGGAACTGATGGTCACGCTGGCAGTCATCGGTCTCGTATCAGTGCTGGCCATTCCCAGCTTTGCGTCGCTGAATTCCCGCATGCAGATCCGTTGCGCGACCGAGGAGATCGCATCCGAGCTCCGTCTTGCCAGGCAATTGGCCATGACCCATCGAGATCGGGTTCGACTCTCCTTCGATTTTGAACAGCGCGCACTGGTCGCACAGTTCGTCGATGGCGGCAGGACGCATCATGTCTATCGATATGGAGACAAAGGCATCGTCGTCGAGGAGCCAAGTGCGGGGCCGGAGATCCTGTTTCATCCGAGCGGGCGGTCCGCGACGGGGACGACGATCCGTCTGCAGGGCAAGGATGGACGCAGTGCCACATTGACCGTCGCGCTGACCGGGAGAGTGTCGATCTTATGAACCGAGATTCGCACCAGGAGGGCATGACACTGATTGAAGTGATCGTGGCGATGGTAATTGCCGGTATCGTCTTGCTGGGGGCGATCGGGGCGGTGCAGGTCTCATCCGTCTCGATCCGGGACAGCGGGCTCGCCACGAAGGCGCTGGAACTGGCCCAGTCCAGGCTGGAATCCAAGCGATCGGTTCTCTGGCAGCTGCTCCTTGAGGACGATGTCGATGGCGACGGCATGCCTGACACTCTCATGAAGGATGATGGACAGGACGGCGATGTTGCGGCGGCTGACGGCATTTATACGGCCATGCTGGAACGCGACGGCGTGATGGTGGTGTGGACCGTCGAGACAGACAGCCAGCGGCCGCTGCATTCAGCCGGTCTTGTCGCGATCGAGGCGAGGTCCTCTTATATTGGGCGCGGCGGCAGAACAGAAGTGCGCGTCGCAACCCTCCGCGCGAATCCGGTCTTTGTGGGGCCTCAATGAGTCAACCATATTGGGTTTCGCAGGACGCGAAGAGGTTGCCAGGAGTCTCTCGTCTTCCTCTGATAAGCGGGGTCTGTCTGACCGAAGTGATGATCGGGCTTGCCGCAGGGACGATCGTGCTGGCCGCCACGCTGGGAACCTTCAACACCATCCACCACCACGTCATCGATCGGCAACGGGTCCTGGCCTATCAACAAGATCTCCGCCTCGGGTTGGAAGTCTTCGAACAGGAAGCTCGTCTGGCCGAGACAGAAACGATTGCCGCCGCCACGCCCGACGAGTTTCAGTTTTTGGCAAATCTGAGCCACCAGCGGACTTCGGCGACCGGCGCTGTCATTCCAGGACAAACAGTGCTGGCGGTGCAAGACGGAAGCGGGTGGGGAGCAGGAAAGACGGTGCTCCTCTGCGGCCCGCACGTATGCGAAACGCACCTCCTCGCTCGCACAGGGCAGCGTCATCAGCTTGTTCTGGCGGAGCCGGCCGGGTCGATGTTTCCAATCGGCGCCTCGCTCGAAGTCAGAAACCGCGTGCGGTATTACACCAGGCGCGATGAATCAGGAACGGTGCGGCTCATGCGGATGGTGGATGGGGGTGCGTCCACGCTGATCGGAGGGATTGTGGACATCCGCTTTTCTTATCGGGACCGCAGCGGTCGTGGCACGTCGGTACCGGCGCAGGTCAAGCGCGTCGTCGTCGAAATTCAGTCGGAGCGCCAGGCTCGTCGGGCGGCTCGTGAAGTCAGCCTGCGATCATAGCGAGGAAGAGGTGTCGATGACGATGCATGAACGAGGTGTCGCACTTCTGGGTACGCTGGTCTTGGGCCTGATCGTCTCACTGCTTGGTGCGAGCATCCTGGATCTTGCCGGACAGGAATCTGTCAGCGCCACAGTGGGACGAGAGGCTGCGGTCGCGCAACAATTGGCCGATGGGGCAGGGGAACTGGTGATGTCCTGGTTTCATCATCCGCAGAGCGCATCGGTCTCGCCGTCAATTTCTTCCATCGTGGCGAAACAGTATCGTATCGCCGATGGAGCTCCGTCCTTCTTTGACGCAGGAGGTCGTTCACAATTCACCGGGAGCATCAACCAACCTGATCTGCGCTTGGATGCGGGCAACCCATCAGATAACGCTCTGCTGAATGATCCGCACACCGGCTTGTTTCGAGCCATACATCACTTGGGGACCGTTGAAGACCTCAAAGTCTATGCCCCGTTGACCCCAGGACTGTTATGTACGGTCGATACGACTGTGGCAACGCGGATGGGCAAGCCATTCAGGCAATCGATTGTGATGCAACTGGGGGCTGTCGATCTCCC
>DASUMN010000196.1:0-6780 GCA_036277675.1 Nitrospira sp.
TCCGGTCGTCCAAGCGTTGGACCAAGAGCGCAAGCGCTTGACGTTTTTCATCACCGAAGGGGACAAGGCCCGCATCAAGGAAGTGACATTCGACGGCTTGCGGACGATGACGAAATCGGAGATGTTTAAAGTCGTGTCGACGCGCGAATGGGTGCCGTGGTATGGGCTGTTTACGCGGCTCACGCTGCCGTCGCTCATCTCCGATGCCGGCGTCCTCAAGCGGGAAGAAGCGACCAACGATGTGGAGCGAATCAGGGAAGTGCTGCTGAACAAGGGGTATTTTAACGCCAGGGTGAGTTTGTCGTCCATTGAGTTGACTGAGGACAAACGGTGGTTCACCGTCACCTTCAACATCTTCGAGGGCGAGCCGTTTACCATCGGAGAAGTCGGATTCCGGGGTTATACGGTGTTCGAGGACCTTGAGCTTCGGGAAGGACTTAAAATCAAACAGGGGGAAATTTTTCAGCGCGCGAAGCTGCGGGATGAGATCAGCCGCCTGACGGACCTCTATGGGGGGAAGGGCTACTCATTCGCCGAAGTTACGCCCAATGTCGTTCCGAACAACGAAGATCGGACGGTCAGCGTCATCTTCACCTTTAAAGAGGGGGAAATGATGCGTATCCGGCAAATCAACATTTTGGGGAACAACAAGACGCGCGACAATGTCATTCGGAGGGAAATCCGGGTGGATGAACAAGACGTCATCGACACCCAGTCACTGAAGCGGAGTTTTCAACGGATAAACAACCTCAATTTTTTTGAGACCGTCGAAATTCTGCCCGATAAAGTATCCGCAGATAAAGTGGATTTGAACGTTCGGGTGAAAGAGAAGCCGACGGGCCAGTTCAGCCTCGGTGGAGGATTCAGCTCGCTGGATCGACTGATGGCGATTGCCAACATCACGGAAGGAAATATCGGCGGCTATGGCATCATGGGGCGAATCAGCGGCCAGCTCGGCCAGCGGAGGAGCCTGGGATCGATCACGTTGCGTAATCCCTATGTAAACGATTCGCTGACGTCGCTGCAGTTGGACATCTACCGCAGCATGACGAACTACCTGACCTTTTTCGAGTCGCGGACCGGCGCGAGTGTGACGGTGGGCCGTTGGTTGTCGGAATACAATTCGGGGTCTATCAGCATCTTCGGAGAAGAATTGAATTACAGAAGCCCGGCCAGGGGCGTGTGCGACTCCGTTCCCGAATTTTGCGATCAGCTGCTTGGCCATCAGTCATCCACAGGATTTCGGGTCAATGGCTTTAGGGACACAAGGGACTATTATCTCGATCCTCGGTCCGGTTGGCGGATCGGAGGTGGAGTCGACATCGGAACTCCGCTCATGGGCGGTACCAATAATTTCATCAAGTACAGCGCCGACGTGATCAAGGTGACCCCGCTGCCCTTCGACATGCGGTTGTCGATCCGTGGTCGGTTCGGGGCCGTGGATGCGTTCGGAGGGAGTCCAGTCCCGCTCAGCGAACGGTTCTACGTCGGCGGTATCAATACCGTGCGCGGGTTTGTCTTCGGCCGGGCCGGTCCGATTGTGGAGCGGACGAAGACGACGCTCGGCGCGGCCAAGCAGCTCATCTTCAACGCCGATCTCATCTTTACGATTTCCGCCGACGCGAAGTTGAACGGCGTGCTCTTCTTCGATTACGGGAGAGGATTTAGTGAGGATGAAAGTCTGTCGATCTTTGAGCTCAGGAAAACGGCGGGACTTGAGGGGCGCTGGATTTCGCCGTTTGGTCCGTTGCGTGCTGCCTACGGCATTAATCTCGAACCCAGGACCGGCGAGCGAAGCGGGGTGTTCGAGTTTACGATTGGATCGATCTTCTGAATGGATGACCGTGCTGAGGCCATGAGGATTTGAATACAGCGCGTGATGTCAGGGGGCCCCGTCACGCCACCACATTCGTCAACGAGGACTATCCTTCCTGCGCACTTTCTGGCAAAATGCACAAATTATTCAAAGGGGTATCTCTCCTAGAGAGTGCGAGGGCAGCTTCTCTGTCAACCCGAAAGTAGGCTTGTGACGCGTTCCCTACACGAGTGTTTTCGTATCTTCAGGGGTGTGATGCTCGCCGTGACTGGACGAGCACACGAGCGGGTTCGTCTGCCGACCGCCAGCCGGCGGTCTATGGCTCTTGTTGCCATGGGCATTGCTGGCCTTTTGACTGTGGGCTGTGCAGCAAACAGTCTGAGGGGCGATGGCCAGAAAATCGAAGGGAAAATAGGGCTCATTGACTCCTCCCGCGTGTGGAGCGAATCCAATTTGGGCAAGAAGCTGAAAGACACATTGACGGCCCACCAGAAAAATCGGCAGGCGTTGCTTGAAGCCGACGCGCGGGAATTACAACGCATGCAAGAGGATCTGAGGCGAGTTGAAGAGTCACGGTCCTTTCAGCCCGAGGGGATTCAGCGACGTCGGCAACAGTTGCAGCAACGTTTTGAGGAGTATCAGCAGAAGAATATGGAATTGAACCGGGAGATCCAAGAAAAGGGGCGTGACGTGTCGGAAGGCTTTCGGGTTAAAGTGGATGCGGTGGTCGGCAAGGTGGCCAAACGCATCGGGTTGCAGGTTGTCATTGAAAAAGGGAAAGGCGGCCCTACGTTCTATGGCGAGGAAGGGCTCGACGTGACCAGCCAGGTGATTGAGGAGTTCAATCGAGAGCATCCGTAGGGGCGGTGGAGGTTTGATATGAAACGTGCGGGAATGATGGTGGCTGTGGGCGGTGCCCTCTTGGCATGCTGGATGGGATCGGTGCAGGCATCCGATGCGATCAGGATCGCCGTGATGGACCAACAGGCCGTGATCGAACGGTCCAAAGCGGGCAAGGCGGCACTTGAGGAGGTCAAGGCCTATCAGGCAACCAGGCAGAAGATCATCAATGCCGACGAGCAGGAGCTGAAAGAACTGGAGCAGGCCATTCAAGATCCGAACAGCAAGCTCAGTGAAGGGGCCAAGCAAGAGAAACAAGAACAGTTTCGGACCAAGGTCGAGGCCTATCAGCGGCGCCTGCAGGACTTCAACCGTGAGGTTCAGCAGAAGCAGCGCGACATGGCCGCGGAGTATTCGAAGAAGATCGCGGATGCGGCGCAGGCGGTGGCACAAAAGGAGGGGTTTGTTGCCGTCCTTGACAAAGGGAACGAGTCGATGTTCCGCATCGTGCTCTACAATCAGCCGGCGCTGGATGTGACGGACTTGGTCGTGAAGGAATTCGATCGGCAACAGAACTGAGGCGGCGAATGAATCGAAGTGGAGAGGAGGCGGCGCCAATGGCAAAGGTCGAGCAGGTGGAGATTCAGGAGATTTTAGCATTACTTCCTCACCGGTATCCCTTCCTATTGGTGGATCGGGTGAAAGAGTTCGAGCCCGGCCAACGGCTTGTCGCGATCAAGAACGTGACGATCAACGAGCCGTTCTTTCAGGGCCATTTCCCCGGTCGGCCGGTGATGCCTGGCGTATTGATCATCGAAGCGATGGCGCAGGCCGGTGGCGTGCTGGTGTTTAAGTCCGGAGGACCGGTTGGGAAAACCATTATGTATTTAGCGGGTATCGACGAGGCAAAATTTCGCCGACCCGTGGTGCCTGGCGATCAGCTTCGATTGGAGATTGAAGTGCTCAAGACGCGTCCACCGGTCTGGAAAATGCAGGGGAAGGCCTATGTGGACAACGTCCTCGCCTGTGAAGCCGTGGTGACGGCAATGGTGATGGAGGAGAAAACCGAAACACGGTAAATGGTGCTGATCGGTTTTCGTTTGCTGAAGCGGACGGTGGAGTTGTCAGCCTGATAGTGATGTCGTGATGATCCTATGACCGGTGAAGAAGACCGGCGATCGGTGACGTTAGTAAAGGGGGAATGTGTGAAGATACATCCAACAGCGATTATCCATCCTAAAGCAAAACTTGCCGATGATGTGGAAGTGGGGCCGTTTTGCGTCGTCGGCGAGCACGTCACGATCGGCAAAGGGACCAGGCTGCTGTCCCACGTTTCTATCGACGGATGGACCGAGATCGGCGAGCGCAATGAAGTGCATCCCTTCGCCTCGATCGGCGGCCCGCCGCAGCACCTCGGCTATCGTGGAGAGCCCACACAAGTCGTCCTCGGCGACGACAACGTGATTCGTGAATATGTCACCATCAATCGCGGGACGGTACAAGGCGGTGGGGTGACCTCTCTTGGATCCAAGGGCATCTTGATGGCCTATGTGCATGTGGCGCACGATTGCCGGCTGGGTAATCATCTCATCATGGCCAATGCGGCGAGCTTGGCCGGACACATTACTATCGGAGATCATTCCGTGATCGGAGGGTTAACCGGCATTCTTCAGTTTGTGCGAGTCGGAGACTATGTGATGGTCGGCGGGTGTTGTGCGATCGGCCAGGATATCCCGCCGTTTGCGTTTGCCGCCGGCGGGTATCGGGCCCACCTCTATGGTCTGAACACGGTCGGGTTGCAACGCCATGGTTTTTCCTCGGACCGCATCGCGCTGCTCAGGAAAGCCTTCGATCTTCTCTTTCGTGCAGGCCATCGAACGGCGGAGGCCATCAAGCTGGCCCAAAAGGAGTTCAAAGGGCAGGAGGATGTTGCGAAGATTCTCACGTTTATGGAGGGGACCAAACGTGGCATCTCGCGGGCGGTCCACCTCGATCTCGAGCGTGAGGCCGATCACCAGCTATGACGACAGCCACGACGACTCCGGCCATGCCTATAGCGGACGGGCGTATCGGCTTGATCGCCGGTAACGGGCGGTTTCCGATCATCTTCGCCGATAATGCACGCAAGCTTGGACTGTTCGTGTCCGCGGTGGCGCACGAGGGGGAAACAGAGCCGGAACTCGAACAGCACGTCGATCGGATTCACTGGATCAAGATCGGGCAACTCAACAAGCTGATCAACGCATTCAAGGGCGATGGTGTCCGCAATGTGGTGATGCTGGGCGGGATCAAGAAGACCCATGTCTACAGCACGGTGCGGCCGGATTTTCGGGCGTTGGCTCTGGCTGCCCGGATCGCCTTGTGGAAGGACGACGATATTCTTCGGGAAATCGCGGCCGAACTCGAGCGGGACGGGATCGTCATCTGTGAATCGACGTTCGGTCTTGAAGGGATTCTCGTGGAAGAGGGGCCGCTGACGTCGCGGCAGCCGTCCAAGAAAGAATGGGCCGATATCCGGTACGGCTGGGATATCGCGCTGGAGACCGGGCGTCTCGATATCGGACAATGTGTGGTGGTGAAAGATCGGGTGATCGTCGCGGTGGAGGCGGTTGAAGGGACGGATGGCGCGATCAAACGAGGCGGCGAATTGGCCAAGGAAGGCGCGGTGGTCGTCAAACGGAGCAAGCCGCAGCAGGACATGCGCTTTGACTTGCCCGCTGTCGGACCTCGCACCATCGACGTCATGGCGTCGGTCAAGGCGAGCGTGCTGGCGGTGGAGGCGGGCCGTACCGTCGTGTTAGACCGGGACGAACTCGTGAGCCATGCTGAACGAGCTGGGATTGCGGTCATTGGAATTGCGGCGGATAGCATGAAACGTGACGCGTGACGCAAACCGAGCCGAACGTTTCATGTTTCGAGTTTTGTGTTTCAGGTTTCTCGGTTCATCGTGAAACCTGTACCTTGGAACTTGTCACTTGCAACTCCTACCAGTGTAGACGAGTATGACAACACTTCGTGCCGGGGTCATCGGTGTTGGCCATTTGGGACAGCACCACGCGCGGCTCTATGCGGCGCTCCCGGATTCGACGCTGGTCGGTGTGACCGATCAGGATCCGGGGCGTGCTCGAACGATCGCTGAGCGGCATCAAGCGCGCACATTTGAACGGGTACAAGATTTATTGGAGGCGGTCGATGTCGTCAGTGTGGCCGTCCCGACGTCGGGGCACTATGCCGTGGCTAAAGCGTGTCTGGAAGCAGGCAAGCACGTGCTGGTCGAGAAGCCGATCGCGGTCTTGCCCGCCGAAGCGGAAGAACTCGTCGATCTTGCCAAAACCAAAGGCTGCACCTTGCAGGTTGGACATAGTGAACGGTTCAATCCCATCGTGCCGGCAATGTGGCCATCCATCCACCATCCGGTGCTGATCGAGGGGCAGCGGCTGGGGGTGTATAGTACTCGCGGGACCGATGTCGATGTCGTGCTGGATTTGATGATTCACGATCTGGATCTGCTGTTGTCGTGTCATCTCGGTCCTGTACACGATGTGCAAGCGGTTGGTTCATCGGTCGTGTCACCCACGCATGATATGGCAAGTGCAAGGATCCGATTCGAACGTGGCTGTATCGCGAACTTCACCGCCAGTCGAATTTCTCCAAAGGCCATGCGGCAGTGGCGTGTGTTTCAAGCGGATGGTTCGGTGTCCATCGACTTTCAGGCTCGCCAGGGTGTCATCGGACGCCGGGCCGTTGAGCCGGATCGGACGATAATGGCAGTCGCTGAGGAAATCCAAGCCGGTGATGGCGAGCCGTTGAGGTTCCAGTTGGAATCGTTTCTTCATGCGGTCCGGTCGGCATCTCGCCCCATCATTGCCGGTGAAGATGGAGCAGCGGCATTGGAACTTGCTCATCGCGTGTTGTCCGCAATGAAGGTATCCAGGTAGGAGAAACGACCTGAGTATCCTTGGCGGAATCAGTCGGCCCAGGTTCTTTGGGTTGGGCGTCCTCAACCACCAGTCCTACTCCATGTCCTATAGGCGATCATGGCGCGCATTCTGATCGTGACGGGTGAAGCCTCCGGTGACCTCCATGGGGCGAATCTTGCCAAGGCGTTGAAAGCGCGTGATCCT
>DASUMN010000197.1:0-13456 GCA_036277675.1 Nitrospira sp.
CCATATTTATCGGCCTGGCGCCAGACCGTTTCCGATTGCGGCTCAACACCCTGCACGGAATCGAATGCAGCCACCGCCCCATCAAGCACACGAAGGGACCGCTCAACCTCGATCGTGAAATCGACGTGGCCCGGCGTATCAATAATATTGATGCGGCGGTCTTTCCAGAAACAAGTCGTCGCGGCCGCCGTAATCGTGATGCCACGCTCCCGCTCTTGCTCCATCCAGTCCATCGTGGCAGCGCCCTCGTGAACCTCGCCCAACTTGTGCGTCATTCCCGTGTAAAAGAGAATGCGCTCAGTCGTGGTCGTCTTTCCGGCATCGATGTGCGCCATGATGCCGATGTTTCTCGTATGCTCTAACGACGTTTGCCGCGCCACGTGAATCCCCTAAAAACACTTGTGCTGCACGTCAAGCCGAACATGCTGCTGCGATAAAGGGGCACTACGTCTGCAAATCGCAGCACGGCTCAACGGCAGCACAGAACGACGTTACCAGCGATAATGGGCGAAGGCCTTATTCGCCTCCGCCATCCGATGCACGTCTTCCCGCTTCTTTACTGCAGCCCCTGTATTATTCGAGGCATCCAGCAACTCGGCGGCGAGCTTCTCTCTCATGCTCTTTCCACCGCGCGTCCTCGCCGACTGCGACAACCACCGAAGCGCCAACGATACGCGCCTCGACGGCCTGATCTCGACCGGAACCTGATACGATGCACCGCCCACGCGGCGCGACTTCACTTCCACGATCGGTTTGACGTTATCAATAGCGGCCTTGAATACTTTCAAAGGATCGCCGCCGGTCTTTTCCTGAATGACGTCGAACGCTCCATAGCAAATCCGCTCGGTCGTGCTCTTTTTTCCACCCGACATCAGCATGTTGATAAACTTCCCGACAAGTTTGTCGCGATACCGGACATCCGGGAGCACTTCGCGTTGATCCAAAAATCTACTACGAGGCATCTTGCTCCTACTCAATCACTAGTTGATGCGCCATGGGCATAGCCCCAGGCAAGACGATGCACATCTATTTCGGCCGTTTGGCTCCGTACTTCGAACGGCTTTGCTTCCGATCGGCTACCCCCACAGCATCGAGCGCACCGCGGACCAAGTGATACCGAACGCCCGGCAAGTCCTTCACGCGGCCACCGCGCACCAGGACAATAGAGTGCTCCTGTAAATTATGCCCGACACCGGGAATATACGTCGTCACTTCCATCCCATTCGTTAACCGCACACGCGCCACTTTCCGCAGAGCCGAGTTCGGTTTCTTCGGCGTCGTGGTATAGACACGAAGACACACCCCTCGCTTCTGCGGACAGGCCCTCAGCGCCGGACTCTTCGTCTTGGCCTTGACGAGGTTTCGGCCTTTCCTTACCAGCTGATTAATCGTTGGCATTCCGCTCAAACCTTTCCAAAAACATCACACGCACACACCAACCCACTGCGCAAAGACGTGGGATTATAGTGATGTCGCCCCTCGCTGTCAAGTAGAACGACCGCTCTCCTGATTTCTATAACGCGCCATCGCCTCCAGCCGCGGCTGGAGCCTCGGAAGACACCGCAGCAGCCGCCACTGGGGCAGCTCCGACGGCCGCAACTTCAGGCTTTTCACTGATCACAAATGTATCGCGATACTCATCAAATCCGGATCCAGCAGGAATCAACCGGCCCACGATGACGTTTTCCTTCAGTCCCAGCAGATTGTCCTCACGCCCATTGATGGCCGCTTCCGTCAATACACGCGTGGTCTCTTGGAATGAGGCCGCTGAGATGAAGCTGTCGGTCGTCAAGGCCGCTTTCGTGATGCCGAGCAGAACAGGTTTGCCCAACGCGGGCGTGCCGCCCTTGTCGAGCACTCGCTGGTTTTCGGCCTCAAACGCGCCCTTGCTGACTTGGCTGCCCGGCAAGAACTGCGTGTCACCCGGATCTTCAATCCGAACCTTTCTCAGCATTTGCCGCACGATGATCTCGATGTGCTTATCATTGATCGAGACGCCCTGCAGCCGATACACATCCTGCACTTCGTCCACAAGATATTTTTGCAGCTCATTGGGGCCCAGCACGTCGAGGATGTCATGCGGATTGGCCGATCCATCCATCAACGGTTCGCCCGCCCGCACCCAATCCCCTTCATGCACGTTGACATGCTTGCCCTTAGGAATGAAGTACTCCTTCACGTCGCCCATCTTGTTGTCGACCAACACCTTGCGCTGGCCCTTGACGAATCCGCCGTACGAGACTTCGCCGTCGATTTCCGTGATGACAGCCTGTTCCTTCGGCTTCCTCGCTTCGAAGAGCTCAACAACGCGCGGGAGACCTCCGGTGATGTCTTTCGTCTTGGTCGTCTCGCGTGGGATCTTGGCCAACACATCACCAGGATGGACCATCGCGCCTTTTTCGACGAAGATATGCGCCCCCACAGGCAATAAATACCGCGCAACAGTGCCCGATCCTCCGGACACCTTCGCGGTCTTTCCCGCCTCATCTTTGATCGACACGCGCGGACGCAGCGTCGCGCCGGTGTGCTCGATGATGACCTTGCGCGACAAGCCGGTCACTTCGTCGAACTCTTCCTTCATGGTGACGCCTTCGACGATGTCTCCAAACGCCACCTTTCCACCCACCTCCGTGAGGATCGTGAGCGAGTAGGGGTCCCACTCCACCAGCTTCTGTCCGACGGTCACGGGATCTCCGTCCTTAATCTTGATTTTTGCTCCATACACGACCGGATATTTTTCGCGCTCACGGCCGCTGTCGTCGACGATCGCGATCTTCGTATTGCGATTCATCACGACCCACTCGCCGTCTTTGTTCCGCACCGCGATGCCGGCGTTATGAATGTCGGCGTTCTTCTTGGCATCGAAACTCATGAATTTAATGCGGCCGGCGTGTTTGGCTTCCAGCACGGTTTGTTCGACGACTTTGCTGGCCGTACCACCGATGTGGAAGGTCCGCATCGTGAGCTGTGTGCCCGGTTCGCCGATCGACTGCGCGGCGATGACGCCCACCGGCTCGCCTTTTTCAACCAGGCGGCCTCGTGAAAGATCGCGCCCGTAACACGCCCGGCAGACGCCGCGCGCGGATTGGCACGTCAGCACAGACCGAATCTTGACGCGATCGACGCCGGCCTCGACGATGGATTTCGTCAGCTCTTCGTGAATTTCCTCGTTCCGCGACACAATGATTTCTCCGGTCACGGGGTCGCGGATGTCTTCCGCTGCCAGCCGGCCCAGTACACGATCTTCCAGCGGCTGGATGATTTCTCCGCCTTCCACCAGCGCGCTGACGATGATGCCGTCGTGCGTCCCGCAGTCAAGCTCGTTGATGATCACATCCTGCGCGATATCGACGAGCCGGCGGGTCAGATAGCCGGAGTTCGCCGTCTTCAGCGCGGTATCGGCCAGACCTTTGCGCGCGCCGTGCGTCGAGATAAAGTACTGCAAGACAGTGAGCCCCTCGCGGAAGTTGGCTGTGATCGGCGTTTCGATGATTTCTCCGGACGGCTTGGCCATCAATCCGCGCATGCCACCCAGCTGCCGAATCTGCTGCGAGCTGCCTCGCGCGCCGGAATCGGCCATCATGAAGATCGGATTGAAGGATTCGGCCTTACCCGGATCGCCTCCGGCACCCAGCTCCTTCATCATCTCGTTGGAGACCTGCTCGGTCACATGCGCCCAAATGTCGATCACCTTGTTGTATCGTTCGCCGTTGGTGATCAGCCCTTCCGAGTATTGCTTTTCGATTTCGTTCACTTCCCGCTGGGCTTTTCCGACGAAATCTTCCTTCTTGCTCGGGATATGCATATTGTCGATGCAGATCGACAATCCCGCTTTGGTGGCATAGGTGAAGCCGATATCCTTGATTTTGTCCAAAAATTCGACGGTGTCCCGGTGCCCGGTCTGCCGATAGACCGAATCGATCAGTTTTGTCATCTCTTTCTTGGTCATCAACTTGTTCGCATGCGCAAACGGGAGGCTTGCCGGCAAGATTTCGGACAGTAACACCCGGCCGACCGTCGTCTGCACCAAGTTCCCCGCCATCCGAACTTTAATGCGTGCATGCTCGTCGATTTGGCGCGCATCAAAGGCGATCCGGACCTCTTCAGAAGAGCCGAACACCTTGCCTTCACCCCTGGCGCCCAACCGCTCCTTGGTCAACCAATAGCAGCCGAGGACCATGTCTTGGGAGGGCACAGCGATCGGTTTGCCGTTGGCCGGAGAGAGAATATTGTTGATCGACATCATCAACACCCGCGCTTCCACCTGCGCCTCGACGGACAGCGGCACGTGAACCGCCATCTGGTCTCCGTCGAAGTCCGCATTGAACGCGGCGCACACGAGTGGATGGAGCCGGATTGCTTTCCCTTCGACCAACACAGGATCGAAGGCTTGGATACCCAGCCGGTGCAGCGTGGGCGCCCGGTTCAGCAATACTGGATGCTCGCGAATCACTTCGTCGAGCACATCCCACACTTCAGGCCGCTCTTTTTCAACCAGCCGCTTGGCACTCTTGATCGTCGTCGCCGCACCCCGTGCTTCGAGCTTATGGAAGATGAACGGCTTGAACAGCTCGAGCGCCATCTTCTTCGGCAACCCACACTGATGCAGGCGCAGCTCCGGACCGACGACGATGACCGTGCGGCCTGAGTAATCAACGCGCTTGCCGAGCAAATTCTGCCGGAACCGGCCCTGTTTTCCCTTGAGCATGTCACTCAACGACTTGAGCGGTCGCTTGTTCGGCCCACGGATCGCGCGGCCTCGGCGCCCGTTGTCGAACAACGCGTCGACCGCTTCCTGCAACATCCGCATTTCGTTCCGGATGATGACGCCGGGGGCTTTCAGTTCCATCAATCGCTTGAGACGGTTATTCCGATTGATCACACGCCGATAGAGATCGTTCAAATCGGAAGTGGCAAACCGGCCGCCGTCGAGGGGGACCAACGGCCGCAATTCGGGCGGCAGCACCGGGATGACGTCCAAGACCATCCACTCCGGCTTGTTCCCTGACTTGCGAAACGCCTCGAGCACTTTGAGCCGCTTGGCGTATTTCTTCTTCATGGCGGACGACGTCGAGGCCTTGGCTTTTGCTTGGAGCTCGTCCCACAACGTATTGATATCGATCTTGCGCAGCAATTCCCTGATGGCCTCCGCGCCGATGCCGACTTTGAAACCGGTGGAGCCGAATTCGGACTGCAACGATCGCAGTTTTTCCTCGGTCACCAACTCTTTCTCCGTCAGATCGGTCGAACCGGCGTCAACGCAGACGTAGCTTTCAAAATAGAGAATTTTTTCCAGCTGCTTCAGACTCATGTCGAGCAAGGTCCCGATGCGGCTCGGCACGCCCTTTAGAAACCAGATATGCGCGACCGGGGCGGCCAGCTCGATGTGCCCCATGCGCTCCCGGCGCACTTTCGATTGGATGACTTCGACACCGCACTTGTCGCAGACGATCCCTCGGTGCTTCATGCGCTTGTACTTGCCGCAATTGCACTCCCAGTCCTTGATCGGGCCGAAAATCTTGGCGCAAAACAACCCGTCTTTTTCCGGTTTGAACGATCGGTAGTTGATCGTCTCCGGCTTTTTGACCTCACCATACGACCAGGACCGGATTTTTTCCGGCGAGGCAATGCGAATGCGCATCGAATCGAACGACACCGAATCCCGCTGTTTTTCAAACAATGTGTATACGCCTTCCAAGGTAGTAACCTCCTCCGATGCCGGCCGTGAGCCGGCACACACGCGGTTAGTCTTGCGTCTTGACCAGCTCGACGTCGAGCCCCAGACTTTGCAGTTCTTTGACCAAGACGTTGAATGACTCGGGCAACCCTGGTTCGAGGAACGGCTCCCCTTTCACGACCGCTTCGTACATGCGCGACCGACCCGGCACATCGTCGGACTTGACCGTGAGAAACTCTTGCAGCGTCGAGGCGGCGCCGTACGCCTGCAACGCCCACACCTCCATTTCGCCCAATCGCTGGCCGCCGAACTGAGCCTTACCGCCCAGGGGTTGCTGCGTTACAAGCGAATAGGGACCGATGGACCGTGCGTGGATCTTGTCATCCACCAAATGGTGCAATTTGAGCACATACATATATCCGACGGTCACAGGGCTGCCGAAGGGCTCGCCCGTTTTGCCGTCGACCAACTGACTCTGTCCGCTCGGCGGCAGTTTTGCCTTCTTGAGCAGCTCCTTGATTTCTTTTTCCGACGCCCCGTCGAACACCGGGCTGGCCACCTGGATGCCGAGCGCTTTGGCGGCCCAGCCGAGATGCGTTTCGAGGATTTGCCCTACGTTCATACGCGACGGCACGCCCAGCGGGTTCAACACGATCTCCACCGGCGTTCCATCCGGCAAGTAGGGCATATCCTCTTCCGGCAACACCCGCGAGACGACGCCTTTGTTCCCGTGACGGCCCGCCATCTTGTCGCCGACCTGAATCTTCCGTTTCATGGCGATGTAGACTTTGACCAGCTTGATGACGCCGGGGGGCAATTCATCGCCCCGCTTCAAACGCCCGACCTTTTCATCGTAGAGCGTCTGAAGAATTTCGATCTGCTCTTTCGCGCGCCGCTCGACGTCCTCCAACTCCTTCTGCTCGTCCGGATCGCTGAGAATAATGTGGCGTACGGTGTCGTCAGGCAACCGCTTGAGGATCTCTGCCGTCAGCTTGCCTTTTTTCTTCAGAATGACGTCACCGGTGTCCGGATCCATTAAATCGCGGCCCACCACCTTGCCGAGCAACAACTTGCGAATCTTTTTCGTCTTTTCTTCATCAATGATCCGCAGCTCTTCGTGATGGTCACGTTGCAGCTTCATCTGGTCGTCGGTTTCGATGCTCTTGGAACGCTCGTCCTTGTCGAGGCCTTTGCGTGAGAAGATCTTCACGTCGACCACGATGCCTTCCACACCCGGAGGCACGGTCAGCGAAGTGTCTTTCACATCACCGGCCTTTTCACCGAAGATCGCGCGGAGCAACTTCTCTTCCGGCGTCAGCTGGGTTTCTCCCTTGGGCGTGACCTTGCCGACCAGAATGTCACCCGGCTTCACCTCGGCGCCGATACGGATAATCCCGCTTTCGTCCAGATTTCTGAGGGCTTCCTCGCCGACATTGGGAATGTCGCGCGTGATGTCCTCCTTGCCCAACTTCGTGTCGCGCGCTTCCACCTCGAACTCTTCGATATGGATCGACGTGAAGGCATCTTCGCGGACCAATTTTTCGCTGAGCAAAATGGCGTCTTCAAAGTTGTAGCCGCCCCATGGCATGAAGGCCACAAGCACGTTTTTGCCCAATGCAAGCTCTCCATGGTCGATCGCCGGACCGTCACCAAGCACCTGCCCCTTCTTGACCGGCTGACCGATACGCACCACCGGTGTCTGCGTGATGCAGGTATTCTGATTCGACCGCTGGAACTTGATCAGATCGTAGACATCAAGCCCGGAATCTTTTCCCTTCTTTCCATCTTTTGAATCGCCCCGCACCACGATACGGGTGGCATCGACGCTTTCGACGACACCGGACCGTCTGGCTTGAATGACATAGCCGGAATCGCGTGCGACCACCGCTTCCATCCCCGTGCCGACCAACGGCGCTTCAGCGGTCAACAGAGGCACCGCCTGACGCTGCATGTTGGAACCCATGAGCGCGCGGTTCGCATCGTCATGCTCCAAGAACGGTACCAACGCCGTCGCCACGCTGACGACTTGCTTCGGCGACACGTCCATATACTCGATCTTGTCCGGTGTCGCCGTGACGAAATCGCCGCCGTGGCGGCACGACACCGTTTCCGACACCATGCGCCCCGAGCTATCCACCTTCGAGTTGGCCTGCGCGATGACATACTTGTCGCCCTCGATTGCCGACAGATACTCAATCGAATCGGAGACCCGCCCTTTGACGACCTTGCGGTACGGCGCTTCGATAAACCCGAATTCATTGATCCGGGCATAGGTGGCGAGAGACGTAATCAGTCCGATGTTCGGACCTTCCGGTGTCTCGATCGGGCAAATACGGCTGTAGTGCGACGGATGTACGTCGCGCACCTCAAAGCCCGCCCGCTCTCTGGTCAAACCGCCCGGGCCGAGGGCCGATAGGCGCCGCTTATGGGTGATTTCCGCGAGCGGGTTCGTCTGATCCATGAACTGCGAGAGCTGGCTGCTGCTGAAGAACTCCTTCACGGCCGCCACCACCGGCTTGGCGTTGATCAAATCATGCGGCAGGACGGTTTCCATATCGAGGAGATTCATCCGTTCCTTGATGCTGCGTTCCATACGGACGAGCCCCAAGCGGAACTGGTTCTCCAATAATTCTCCGACCGACCGCACGCGGCGATTGCCCAAGTGATCGATGTCGTCGATCTCGCCTTTCCCCATCTTGAGGTTGACGAGATAGCGGATGACTTCCACGATATCCTGCGCCGTCAGGGTACGCTGCTCGAGCGGCAGGTCCAACCCGAGTTTCTTGTTGAGTTTGAGACGCCCGACAGGAGACAGGTCGTAGCGTTTGGCATTCAGGAACAGATTGTCGAACAACGCCCGCGCAGTCTCCACGGAGGGCGTTTCACCTGGACGGAGACGGCGGTAGATTTCCACCATCGCCTCTTCCTTCGACCCGATCTTTTCCATCTCCAAGGTGTCGAGGATGACGGGCGTGGCCGTCGCCATGTCGAGATAGATGACCTTGAACTCCTCCACGTCGCTCTCGACGATCGCTTCCACGATCTCAGCGGTCAGCCGCTGATTCTTTTCCGCCAATTGTGTTTTCTTGGAGTCGACCAATTCCGTGAGCACGGCACGACCGATGAGCTCCGAGGGAAGCATCGGAATTTCCTTAACGCCCGCCGCTTTCAGCTTGGCGATCACTCCCTTGGTCAGCCTGGCCCCCTCCCGCACCAGCGGTTCCTTGCCGCCTTTGTCCGGGACTTCCGCCGAACACCGGAGCCCATGGTGGATCTCCGCGTCTAACTTCCGATACATCTTCCCCTTGGCGATCCGAATCTCCTCGACGGGGTAGTACATCTTGAGCAAATCATCGCTTGAAAAACCAAACGCCTTGAGGAGAATCGTGGTCGGCATCTTCCGGCGGCGATCGATGCGGACATAGAGGATGTCCCGAGCATCGAACTCGAAATCGAGCCAGGAGCCCCGGTAGGGAATGATCCGCGCGCTATAGAGCACTTTGCCGCTCGCATGGGTGCGCCCCTTATCATGCGTAAAGGACGCGCCGGGCGACCGGTGAAGCTGGCTGACGACGACTCGCTCGGTCCCATTGACGATAAACGTGCCCCGTTCCGTCATCAGGGGCAATTCGCCGACATAGACCTCTTGTTCGCGAACATCGAGCACCTTCTTCCTGGGGCCCTTGTCCTCCTTGTCGAACACGACCAGCCGGACTCGCAGTTTGAGCGGCACCGCGAAGGTCATGCCTTGCTCAAGACATTCCCGCTCATCGTACTTGGGCGTCCCCAGCGTATAGCTGGAGAACTCCAACATCGCCGTATTGTTGTAGTCCGGAATCGGGAACACGCTCGCCAAGGCCGCCTGCAACCCATGATCTTTTCGGCGTTCCGGCTCCACTTCAAGCTGCAGAAACTCTTCGTACGAGCGCTTTTGAATCTCGATCAGATCGGGAATATCGATGTTGGTTCGAATGCGGGAAAAATCCTTCCGCTCCACGAACTCTTGCAGAGTCGTTTCGGACATTCCTAGTTCCTCCACGTTAGTGGTGAGTGCCGGACGTCACAAGATACACGGCGGCCATCGGTGTCCGATGGCCGCCCCATGATAAGAGACCAATGACGCGGTTACTTGACTTCGACCTTGGCGCCGCTCTCTTCGAGCTTCTTCTTCATGGTGTCGGCCTCTTCCTTGGCCACGCCGGTCTTCACCGGCTTCGGAGCAGCCTCCACCAGATCTTTCGCTTCCTTCAGACCAAGACTGGTGAGCTCGCGCACGACCTTGATGATTTGAATCTTCTTGTCCGCCGGCGCGGCCGCCAGAATGACGTCGAACGCCGTCTTCTCTTCGGCCGGCGCTGCGGCACCGCCACCACCGCCCGGCGCGGCCGCCACCGCGACCGGCGCAGCGGCTGTCACGCCGAATCGCGCTTCCAATCCCTTCACTAGCTCCGCCAAATCGAGCACACTCATGCCCTCGATGGCCTTGATCAACTCTTCCTGCGACAGTTTCGTGGTTGTGGCTGACATGTCTCCCTCCCCTTTCCGTTTATCCTGAATGGCTGCAATGACTCTCACAAATTTCGACAAGACCGCATTGAGCGTGTACACCACGCCGCGGATCGGCCCCTGCATGGCCGAGAGCAGCATGGCAATGAGCACTTCTTTCTTCGGCAGCTTGGCGACCGCCGCCAATTCTGCCGGTTGGACGACTTTGCCTTCCAACACACCGACCGTCATGCGGATCTTTTCTTCGCGTTTTTCCGCGCCGATGAAATCCCGCAACACTTTCGTCGGTAATACCGGGTCATCGTATCCGATCACGACCCCCGTCGGCCCCTTAAGATGCGCCGTGAGACCAGCCAAGGCCGTCCCCTCCACCGCACGGATGGCCAGCGTATTCTTCACGACCCGATACTCGGCTTTTGCGCCGCGAAGCTGCTTGCGCAACTCCGTCACTTGATTGACCGGGAGCCCGACACATTCCGTGAGAATGGCCAGCCGCGCGCGGCCAAACTTCTCAGTCAATTCCGCAACCGCCGTTGCTTTTTGTTCCTTCTTCATCGCTTCCTCTCTCGTCGTTAATCGTTATCCGTTAAACGTTACCCATCCGGCGAATCACGATTAACCATTCACGTTGAACGTGCTTCTCAGCTCCATTGCTTCATCAGCGCGATCGCGTCCAGCTTCACACCGGGCCCCATCGTGCTGGAAATCGTAACGCTCTTGAGATATCGTCCTTTGCACGACACCGGCTTGGCCTTCACGACGGACTCAATGATGGCCGATGCGTTGTCGAATAACTTCGCAGCATCGAACGACACTTTCCCCACCGGCACCTGGACAATTCCGGCTTTTTCTACTTTGAACTCGACACGCCCTTTGCGAATCTCCGCCACCGCCTTGCCGACTTCGAATGTCACGGTCCCGGTCTTCGGATTCGGCATGAGGCCTCGAGGCCCCAGCTGCTTGCCGAGCTTTCCGACGGAAGCCATGAGATCCGGCGTCGCGATGGCGCAGTCAAAGTCCAGCCAGCCGCCCTTGATCTTCTCCATCAAATCATCAGCACCCACAAAATCAGCTCCAGCCTGTCGCGCCTCCTGCTCCTTGTCACCCTTCGCAAACACCAACACGCGGACTTTCTTTCCCGTTCCATGGGGAAGCGATGTCGTCCCCCGAACCATTTGATCTGACCGCTTCGGATCAATCCCCAGCCGAAGCGCCAAATCCACCGATTCGTCGAACTTGGCATAGGCCGCTTGTTTCACGGCCTCGACCGCTTCGCGTAATCCATAGACGCGCGGTTCAACTTTTCCCAACGCCGCCTTCATCTTCTTTCCCATAACCATTCCCCTCCCCTACCCCTCTACCCTTGAATCACAATGCCCATGCTGCGGGCGGTGCCTTCGATAATCTTGGCAGCTCCTTCCACATCGGCAGCGTTCAGATCGGCCATCTTCTTTTGGGCGATCTCGTTCAACTGCTTTCTGGAGATCTTGCCGACCTTGTCTTTCTGAGGCACACCTGACCCCTTGATGACCCCAGCGGCCTTCTTCAAAAGGTCCGACGCCGGCGGCGTCTTCATGATGAAGGTGAACGTCCGGTCCTTATACACGGTGATAACGACCGGGATAATGCTATCCCCTTCCTTCTGGGTCTTGGCATTGAACTGTTTGCAGAACTCCATAATATTGACACCGTGCTGACCGAGCGACGGGCCGACCGGGGGTGCCGGATTGGCCTTCCCCGCCGGAATCTGCAACTTAATTTGCGCGGACACTTCCTTCGCCATATCTGCTCCTTACCTCAGCACTCAGCCCTCATCGCTCAGCACTGTTTAGATCCGTTCGACCTGTAAAAATCCCAATTCCACCGGTGTCGATCGACCAAAGATACTCACCATGAGCTTCAGACGGCTATGGTCCTGATCGACTTCGTCCACCAAGCCGTTAAACCCGAGAAACGGTCCATCGATGATCCGAACATTGTCGCCCTTGATAAACTTCACCTGCTCCCGAGGTTCCGCCTGTCCCGCATCGACTTGCTTCAACAAGGACTCGACTTCCTCTGGGGTCAACGGCATCGGCACGGTCCCGCCCCCGACAAACCCCGTCACCTTGGGGGTCTCCTTGATCATTTGAAGCGTTTCATCTCCAAGCGGCGACTCCAATTCAACGAGCACATAGCCGGGGAAAAATTTGCGCCGAGACGTCCGCCGCTTACCATCCTTGATTTCGATGACATCCTCGGTCGGCACAAGCACTTGGCCGACTCGCTCGACCAAGCCCATCTGATTCGCACGCTCCATCAAGCTGGTTTTCACGCGTCCCTCAAACCCCGCGTACGTATGAATGACGTACCAGTTCTTCATTATGCGCCACCCCTAAGGTCTCAGAGCCCCTCTATACTAAACAGCTCACCGATCGCCGGTCGCCTCAGATCACCTTGGCGACCAGCCATGAAAGAAATGAATCTACCATCGACAGATACAATGACATGATGACGCAAAACACAATCACGACGGTCGTAGAGCCAATGGTCTCCGCTCGGGTCGGGAAAGACACCTTCTTCAATTCCGCCCGCACATCCGTCATGAACAGCCGAATGGAATCGGTCATGCGCTTGAACATCGGTGACTCCGTTTTCCCCTCAACTCCACTCCACACTCATTACAAACATCCAAACGGTGTTTATTTATCCGCTCAGCAAGAACCCCCGAAAGCCTCGCGGTCGAGCAAGCTCTGTTTGGCAGGGGCACTAGGATTTGAACCTAGACTCTCGGTTTTGGAGACCGATGTGCTGCCATTGACACCATGCCCCTACACTCAGTGCTGAGTCCTGAGCGCTGAGGCATCGTCCAAAACTTACCCCTTACTCAGCACTTCGCACTCAACGCTCAACACTCTATTTCACCTCTTTATGAGGCGTGTGCTTCCGGCAGAACTTACAGAATTTGTTTCGCTCCAACCGATCAGGATCGTTTTTCTTGTTCTTGTTGGTCGAATAATTCCGCTGTTTACAGGTCGTACAAGCCATATCGATAATTTCGCGCATCACTCAACTCCTCAGCTGTCAGCGGTCAGCTGTCAGCGGTCAGCCCCGCGGCTGCCCCCTAACTGCCAACGACTGACGGCGCGTTACGCTAAGATTTCCGTGACGACGCCGGAGCCGACGGTCTTGCCGCCCTCGCGCACCGCGAACCGCAACCCCTGATCCATCGCGATCGGGCTGATCAATTCCGCCGTCACACTCACGTTGTCCCCCGGCATCACCATCTCCACC
>DASUMN010000198.1:0-3126 GCA_036277675.1 Nitrospira sp.
CTCCTTACTGCCAGCGATTTTCGAGATACGAGATACGCAAGAGGCTTCTGAGTGGAACCCAAGGTTAACTACGTTCTCGTCGGTGCCTTCGTCGCGATCCTCGGCGCGATGGTCTTGTTCGGCGTGCTGTGGTTGGGGAAGGCCGACTACCGGGGTATGTACGACCGCTACGAGGCGTATTCCCGAGAGTCGGTAGCGGGGCTGAGCGTAGATTCGACAGTCAAGTATCGCGGCGTCGATGTCGGACGGGTGAAGGACATCGCCTTGAACCCTGACAATCCAGAGGAGGTCAAGTTGACACTGGATATTGCGCGAGGCACGCCGGTCAAGACCGATACCGTCGCCGTCCTCCAGACTCAAGGGCTGACCGGTCTGTCCACGATCAATCTGACCGGAGGGAGCAAGGAAGCGGAGCCACTCGTGGCCTTGGCAGGGCAAGATTATCCTGTCATCAAGACCGGCCCGTCCCCGTCGTTTTTCCGGTCCGATGAAGCCATTTCGCGCCTGCTGTCCGATCAGTCGCTCCCCCAACTCTTGGCCAATTTGGATGCGCTGGCCAAAGGGGCGTCGGACACGTTGGATGAGGAGAATCGCGCGGCGCTGAAACGAACGATCAGGGATCTGTCCGACGTCGTGCATTCCGTCGCAGCCCACAAGACTCAGATTGAGCAGAGCCTCAACGGCGCGGCGCGGAGTGCCGACAACCTCGCCAAGTTGACGGCGGCATTGAATGAGGAAGTCCCGGTCTTGCTGGCGAGGATCAACAAAAGCGCGACGGCTTTGAACACAATGACGGAAGACCTTGCGCAGACGAGCAAAGCGGTGCGGTCGGTCGTGAACGACAACCGGCCAGAATTGGAACAGTTCTCACGGCACACCTTGCCCGAAGCCGGCGCCTTGGTGGTCGAACTCAGACAGCTGGCCGGTGCCTTGTCGCGTGTGGCGAGGGATTTGGAACGTGAGCCCAGTTCGCTCGTATTCGGAAAAACACCGCCGCCGCGCGGGCCGGGTGAATAGCAGACGTGAAACGTGACTCGTGAAGCGCAGGATGAAACGGGAACGGCTCTCAGCATTGGTTGTGAGATACGAGATACGCTTCACGTATGACGGGAGAGATCGCAAATGAACAATCGAATGGTACGGGCGGTGTGTATATTATTGGCGCTGACGGTGTCGGGCTGTCTCCCGACCCGCACGGAATCTCCGCCGACCCATACCTTTCGATTGAGCCTCGATTCGGAACGTACCGAGACTCGCCCGCCTGACGTCAACGGCCCCATTCTACTCGTCAGCTTGCCTGTGGCTGAGCCGGGGTATGAGACAACGAAGATGGTGTATCTCAAGCGGCCCTTCGAGCTGGAACCGTACGCTGTCAATCAATGGGCCGATACTCCGGCGCGCATGTTCGCCTCCTTGATGGTCGAGAAGCTCAGCCGGACGGGATCGTGGCGTGCCGTGGTTCCTCCATCAGGATCCATTCGTGGAGACGTTCGCCTCGACACGTATGGGTTTTCCCTACAACAGGAATTCTTGAAGGACCCCAGCTTGATGCGGATCTCTGTCCGTGCCCAGCTCGTCGATGTCAGAGAAGCACGTATTGTGGGAACCCGTGCCTTTGAAACGGTGGAGAATGCGCCAAGCGCAGACGCCTACGGCGGCGTCGTGGCCGCCAACCAGGCGGTTGCCGTCCTGCTCGACGATATGGCGGCATGGCTTAAGGAATGTATGAAGCGGTCACCGGAATGCAGCCGATAAGCGGATCGTGTACGGCGCAGAAAAAAGGGCAGCCATGACGAGTGTAGGCCGTTCCGTCTTGTGCATCGTGACGGTGGCCTGTTGTCTGGCCGTGTCCACGATAGAATCAGAAGCAGGCAAACGGAATCTGGTGCGGGGGAAGAAGCTCTACGAGAAGTATTGCCTGGCTTGTCACGGGCCTTTGGGCCGAGGCGACGGAGCCGTACGATTCGACCCACCTGTCGCGGACCTGACGTCGAGCGAAGTACTCACTAAGCCGGACTCCCGCCTGTTGCAGAGTATCCATGAAGGTCGGCCGAATACTGCCATGGATACGTGGAAGCGGGTCATGTCTGAAGAAGCGACTCGTGATGTCCTCGCCTATATCCTGACCTTTCCACGGTGACGGGAGTCGATGACGCCGGATGAAAGCGTCCTGGAAAACCGGCCTAAGTTTCGGGCTTACATCCGGAGTGATCACGACACTCGGGTTGATGGTGGGTCTGCACGCAGGCACCCATTCGCGAGCCGTGGTGCTGGGCGGCATTCTGACGATCGCCGTGGCCGACGCCCTGTCGGATGCGATGGGCATTCATCTGGCGGAAGAATCGAAGAACAGCGGCCCCGCCGGTCACGTCTGGGAAGCCACGCTGGCCACGTTCGCCGCCAAATTCGTGATTGCCGGGACCTTCGTCGTACCGGTGCTGGTCTTTCCTCTTGATCAGGCCATCGTGATCAGCATTATCTGGGGGCTGTTTCTGCTGACGGCGCTCAGTTTCTTTGTAGCGCGGGCCCAATCGATTGCTCCGTGGAAGGTGATCGGCGAACATCTCTTGATCGCCCTGTGCGTGGTGGCGATCACGCACGTTGTCGGTGATTGGGTGCAAGGCTGGGCGGAGTAAGGAGCACGGGTGGGTATAGCTGACAGTTGTCAATTGATAGCCGGAGGCGAGGAGGGTACATGGAATCGAAGAGCAAGATCTATCACTATCACACGAAGGTTGCGTGGACGGAGCATCGCAAGGGCACGATGTCTTGTGAAGGCAAGCCGGACGTGGAGGTGGCGACGCCGCCGGAGTTCAAGGGGCATGAAGGCATCTGGTCGCCGGAAGATCTGTTTGTGGCGTCGGCGAATATCTGTCTGATGACCACGTTCCTGGCCGTTGCGGAGCGGGCCGATCTGGCCTTTTCTGCCTACGAAAGCACGGCGGAGGGGCGGCTGGAGCTGGTGGAGGGCAAATTCCGATTCACCGCGATCACAATCAAGCCGGCGATTACGCTGGAGTCGGAGGCCGATGCCGCCAAGGCGAAGGAGCTGATCGAAAAAGCCGAAGCCAATTGCCTGATCTCCAATTCAATGAAAGCCGCAGTGACCTTGGAGCCGGTGATCCG
>DASUMN010000199.1:0-4631 GCA_036277675.1 Nitrospira sp.
CAGTCTTAACTTGCTGGGAGTTGGACCCGTTCCGACGACTTTTGACGCCAATGCTGGTACGGGTAACCCACCCAGCTACGCGCCGACCAATCTGTGGCTGCGGGTGCTCCGCGCCTTCTTTATCGTGACGACCCCGTCCAATTGGAAGGATTACACCAAAGTGGGTCAGCAGTATAAACCGGCCTATCCTCCAGTCCCGGTTGTTCTTGGGAGTGGCGCCGCACAGGTGAACGTGGCTGATCTCAATTTTGCGCTGCAAAGTTCTTTTGATGGCGACGTGATCGCAAAGCAGAAGCGGCCGAAGAGGAAGGGGATCGGCGAAGTCTGGGTCGATACCGCCTATGAATTGACGGCGGGGAAGGAAGAGTGGTTCCCAGGGACGATGACGGTCGTGTCGGCGACCGGTTGGAACGTCAAGCGTAAGATCGCGTTGCCTGAGCAGAAGATGAACAACGGCCACAATATGTGGGCCAGCCATGACCAGAAACAGATCTATCAAACCGAGTGGCATGGCAACAGCACCTATGTGCTGAACCGGCATAACGGGAAGCTCATCCAAGAGATCAAGGAAGGGCAATATGGGGACGGAGGCACCTGCCATGATCCGGCCCACGTGATGACGCGGGTGGACACGCAGCAAGTCCATGTTACCTGCAACGGTGACAACTACGTGGCTGAGTTTAACCGCCTTGCCAACGGCCAGCTTCAGTTCAATCAGTTCCTCAATATGTCGAATGCGGGCGGCCAGACACAGCCCCATGCCCATTGGATGGGACACGACGGGAAGTCGATGGTGACACCCAATTCCAATACCAACGACTCGACGTTGTTTGATTTCAATACGTATACGATCAAGAGCCAGAATGCGACGGGGCCGCTGCCCATCGCCTCCAGCATGGCGCCGGATGGGACGAAGTACTATGTCTCCAACTATCTCGGCCACAATATCTCGGTGATGTGTGGGCCGAATGGGACGCCGGCTACCTGTGATGGCAAGAATCCTGGGGAGAAGATCAAGGACATCAACTTGCTTCAGAACTATAATCCGTTAACAGGGGAGTTGACAGGCAATAAGGCGATTGGCGGGTTGCCCATTCAGACTCCGGTAAGTCCTGACGGGAAGTTCGTGATCACGGGCAACACCCTGACCGGCACGATCACGATCATTGATGCGAAGACTGATACGCTGGTGAAAAGCCTCGCTTGCGATCCGGGTTGCCATGGGGTGAACTTCGGGGCCAAGAAGCGTGGCGGGTACTACGCCTATGTGACCAGCAAATTCGCCAACCGGCTGATCGTGTTGGATTATGATCCGAACAACGATGGTAATGCCGATGATGCGGAGATTGCCGGCGCGGTGGTGTTGGCCAAAGATGCTGTTGCCAAAGACGACAAGATCACCGGCAACAAGGGACAGGGTGGCCAGGGAGTTCTCCCGGTGCCCAATGTCTATAACGGCTGGGTGCAAGAGCTGCCGATCGGCTACCGGGCGCAGCTCACAAGGCAGCAGCGGAATCCGATCGGCCCGGTTGGAGGCGGGAATCCGCATCACGATAAGGGTGATAAGGACGATGATGAATAGAAGGCTGAGCAGCTGATAGCTGCGTAGCGTGTTCAGCGACACGGCCCCGGTGTGGAGTTGAAAGACTCCGCACCGGGGCCGTGCTATTTCAACGACGCAGCAATAGAGGGGTGATCAGGTTTCGCGGGTTGGGTTGGGCACCGTACGGTCGGCGTACTGGTCGTGGATGCGGGTCAGTTCGTCCGAGGAGGCGACGAAGACGTCGAGCAATTCTGGGTCGAAATGCTCGCCGCGGTGTTTGAGCATGAGCTCGATGGCATGGCTGATTTCGAACGCCGGCTTGTAGACACGTTGGGTCGTCAGGGCATCAAAGGCATCGGCGATGGAGGCAATACGGCCTTCGATGGGAATGGCCTCGCCCTTGAGGCCGCGTGGGTAACCGGTGCCGTCGAATCGCTCATGGTGGGTATAGGCGATCACTGCCGCGACTTTGAGCAGCTCCGCATCCGACCCGCTCAAAATCCGGTAGCCGATTTCCGCGTGCTGGGCGATCACGTCGAATTCTTCCTGGGTGAATTTGCCGGGCTTCAAGAGCACTTGGTCGGGCGTGCCGATCTTGCCGATATCGTGCATGGGGCTGGCGGTGCGGATCAGATCGCATCGTTCGGCCGGCAGCCCGCTCCGGCGCGCCAAGAGTTCGCAGTAGTGGCTCATCCGCTGAATGTGCTGCGCGGTGGCACTGTCGCGGAACTCCGCGGCAATGGCGAGACGCTGAATGGTCTCTTCGCGCGACAGGCGCAGCTCTTTCTCGCTGCGTTCCAACCAATCCAAGGCTTGCTGCAGGGCGATCGTCCTGGTGCGCACGATATCTTCCAGACTCTCGCGATGGAAGCGGTTCTCCAGTTCAAGGCGGCGGCGGCGCAGGGCATTGGCGATATTGATCAGCACCTCGTTGGTTTCGAACGGTTTGACGATGTAGCCGAACGCGCCCACCTCGATGGCGGCGTTGGCCAACACGGAACTGTCCAGTCCGGTGACCATGATCGCGGCGGTGTCGGGGTGGTCCGAGAGGACATTGCGCACGAGATCCATGCCGGATTCTCCCGGCATGTTGACATCGCACAACATGAGCGCGAAGGGCTGGGTCTTGAGTTTCTGGCGGGCGTCCCGCGCATCAACTGCGAAATCGACGGTATAGCCATGCGAAGTGAGGAGGTAGCCGAGTATGCGCCGGATCGATTCCTCGTCGTCGACGACAAGGAGCGTGCGATTGTTCAGCAAGGCCTGGTGTTCGTTATGATTCAGGGAAAGCGGCATGTCCGTCGGTCCTCTTCTTATTCTTAGAGAGCGAGTCGCTCAAGCGAGCATCGGATAAATCACTGGATTTCTCCAGAGTTTTCTTTCTTTGTGCAGGGTTCATCCCCAATCCGGCCAGCGGTTTGCGCTTTCTTCTCGCCTTCACTATAATTCGCCTCATTCCCTCCACACTTGGCAAAGGGGCATGGCAATGAGCGGGATCGCGGGCTTGGTGAGGTTTGACGGGCGGCGGAAAGATCAAATCCGTCCGGTGAAAGTGACGAGAAATTTCATCAAACACGCGGAGGGTGCGGTTCTCATCGAGATGGGCGATACCAAAGTTATTTGTACCGCTTCGGTTGAAGAAAAAGTTCCGCCGTTTCTCAAGGGAAAAGGGACCGGGTGGGTCACGGCGGAATATTCAATGCTGCCGCGTGCGACCCACGATCGGTCTCCACGCGAGGCCGTGAAAGGAAAACAAGGGGGGAGAACCCTTGAAATTCAGCGGTTGGTGGGACGCTCCCTGCGTTCTGTCACCGATCTGTCCCAATTGGGTGAGCGCTCAATCTGGATTGATTGCGACGTGATTCAGGCGGACGGAGGGACCAGGACGGCGTCGATTACCGGAGCCTTCATTGCGCTGGCCGATGCCTGTCTGGCGTTAAAAAAGAAAGATGCAATCAAGCGTCTGCCGCTGACCGACTACTTGGCGGCGGTGAGTGTGGGAAAGGTGGGCGGCGAAGTCATGGCGGATCTGGCCTACACCGAGGACTCGATGGCCGAAGTGGACATGAATCTCGTGATGACGGGCCGTGGCCGGTATGTTGAGATTCAGGGGACGGCCGAGCGCACGCCGTTCGCCAAGCAGGACATGGACGAATTCTTGGCGCTGGGCTGGCAGGCTATTCAGCGGCTCACCGCCATGCAGAAGGATCTGATCGGCGAGCTCGATTGACGTGCCGGCGCTGAAAGACATTGTGTTGGCGACTCGCAACCGGCACAAGGGAGCGGAGGTTGCCGCGCTCTTGGAGGGCTTGGGCGTCACGATCAGGACATTGGACGAATTTCCTCATGCGCCGGAGGTCGTCGAAGACGGAGTAACCTGCGAGGCCAACGCCGTGAAAAAGGCGAGAGAGATCGCCGCCGCGACGGGTCTTCCGGCTGTGGCGGACGACACGGGGTTGGAAGTCGATGCGTTGGGTGGGCGTCCCGGTGTCTATGCCGCGCGGTATGCCGGCGAGCAGGCGACCTACGAGGATAATTGCCGGAAATTGATCCAGGAGTTGTCAGGCGTGCCGCCGGTGAAACGGACCGCCCGCTTTATCACGGTGGCGGCGCTTGCGTTTCCGGCCGATGGCGTGCGTGTTGCGACGGGAGAATTACGTGGAACCATCACGGACGCGCCGGTCGGCTCGAAGGGCTTTGGGTACGATCCGGTGTTTTTCGTGCCTGAACTGGGCATGACGCTGGCGGAATTGTCTTCCGAAGAAAAGAACCGTGTCAGTCATCGGGCAAAAGCCTTTGCTCAGGTCCGCAAGTTGTTGCAAGAGATCGTTGAGGAGAAAGCGTATTAGCTCTCCTGGATGCTCAGAAAGGCCTCCGGCAAGGCCGCAGGGAGTGAGATCGCCAAGTCGTACTGTTGGTTGTACGTCGAGGCGAGAGAGCGACTGAGAACGCAGTCGGAGGGCTTTTTCAGCATCCAGGTCATGTCGGGGCGTAGCGCAGCCCGGTAGCGCGCCTGCTTTGGGAGCAGGATGTCGGAGGTTCAAATCCTCTCGCCCCGACCACACGGCACGGGCCATCCATGGATAGC
>DASUMN010000200.1:0-11563 GCA_036277675.1 Nitrospira sp.
TGCCGGGACAAGCGAAGGGTGCGTTCGCGCTGCTCGCGATGGTGTTCGTGCTGTCTTCGTTTCTCGACAACATCGCCGCGGCGATGATTGGGGGCGCGATGGCGCACACCGTCTTTCGCGGCAAGGTCCACATCGGGTACCTCGCCGCGATCGTCGCCGCCTCCAATGCGGGCGGTTCGGGCAGCGTGGTGGGCGACACCACCACCACGATGATGTGGATCGACGGCGTGAGCCCGGTTGACGTATTACACGCGTATGTCGCCGCGGTGGTCGCACTGGTCGTGTTCGGTATCCCGGCCGCGCTGCAGCAGAACAAGTATTCGCCCTTGATGGCCTATGAGCCCGGTGGCGCGCATGTGGACTGGGGCCGCGTCGGTATTGTGGGGTTCATTTTGGTGGCGGCGATTTCCACCAACGTGTACATCAACCTGGTACACCCCGAGATTGCAGATCATTTCCCCTTCATCGGCGTAGCCGTGGCACTCGCGATCCTGGTCTCGGCGCCGTTACGCAAACCGGATTGGAGTCTGTTACCCGGCGCGACCAAAGGGACGATTTTTCTGCTCGCACTGGTCACCTGCGCCTCGATGATGCCGGTAGAAAAATTGCCGGTCGCCTCCTGGCAATCGGCCATGGGACTCGGGTTCATCTCCGCGTTGTTCGACAACATCCCGCTCACCGCGCTCGCGCTGAAACAAGGCGGCTACGACTGGGGCATGCTCGCCTACACAGTGGGGTTCGGCGGCTCGATGATCTGGTTCGGCTCGTCGGCCGGCGTGGCCTTATCCAACATGTATCCAGATGCGAAGAACGTCGGTCGCTGGGTGTATCACGGCTGGCATGTCGTGGTCGCGTATGTCATCAGCTTCTTGGTGCTGCTGGCGGTCATGGGCTGGCATCCCGGTCCCAAACGCGGCAATCCGCCGGTCACCACGTCTTCTGTTGCACAACCGGCCGAGGCGCCGGCGCTTCCATGAATCCTTCCGCCACGCACGGCATTCCCTCGATCACAACCGCCGCGCGCAGCGCTCCAGCTTGATACCAGACGTGATCCACGCCACGGCCGATCATGACGATTTCATCGGCCGTTGGAGAAACAGAATCAGTGCCATCAAGGTGGGCAGCGGGGCGAGTACGAACGGCACGAGCCAGACCCAGACATTCCGCCCTCGCACGCGGGTCTGGTCGATCATCCACACGAAGACCCACACGAGCAGCCCGATATAGTTCAAGGTGATCCAGCGGGTCGTGTGCGTTTTCAGGATGCTGGTTTCGCTTCCCGATCCCTCGACCAGAAACAGCCCCAGCAGCAATACAAACCCCGCCAAGACTCCGATGACCAGCTTCTTGCTCCACACGTACATAAGAACCTCCTCAGTCTTCAGAATCGGGACAACCACCGGCGACGTTGGATTCAGCCGGAAAATTCCTGCATTATCGGGAGACATCTTCCACAATGCAATGAGCGCCGGATTTCTTCATGCAGGTCCATTGCCCCGGGCTCGCTCTGTGCCTCAGCCATCATTGTCATCGACACAACGTTGGCGGTTTTTCCCCGATCCTGCTAGGAATAGGCGTAGGATAGGCCATGCTGTCACAGACTATGCTCCCCCAAGAGGATCTCGACCGCCTCATCGCGGGCACCCACTGGAATCCGCGCGCCATCTTAGGCCCACATCGCGGCACGATCGGCGGCCAACCTTGTTTGATGATCCGCGCGTGGCTCCCGTATGCGGCGCGAGTCGATGTGCTTCCCGTGGATCCGGCACAACCGCTGGTGCCGATGACCCGTCTGCATGACGACGGCCTCTTCGAAGCGATTGCTCCGAAGCACACACCAATCCCCTCCTATCGACTCAGAATCACCCAATACGATGGCATGGTCGTCGAACTGCACGACCCTTACGCCTTTCCACCGATGCTGACAGAATTCGAGCTTCATCTGTTCACCGAAGGTACCTTCTACAAAGCCTACGACCGTCTGGGCGCGCACGTTCGCACGGTGGAGGGCATCGCCGGCGTGCATTTTGCCGTGTGGGCACCCAATGCCGAACGAGTCAGTGTCGTGGGCGACTTCAACCGATGGGACGGCCGCTGCCACCCGATGACCAGTCTGGGCGCCACAGGACTCTGGGAACTGTTCATGCCCGATCTTCCGGAAGGAACACTCTATAAATATGAGATCCGCAGCCGGGAGCGCGGCGCACTTCTGGTCAAAGCCGACCCGTACGCCCATGCCGCTGAACTGCGCCCGCGCACCGCGTCCAGGGTCTGTGATCTGTCACACTACCACTGGCATGACCAGACATGGATGGCCGAGCGCGCCCAGCGGAATCCCCTGTCCGCGCCCCTCTCCATTTATGAAGTCCACTTGGGGTCGTGGATGCGGATTCCCGAAGAAGGTACCCGCTGGCTGACGTACCAGGAACTCGCGGTAAAATTGATCCCCTACGCGAAGGATCTCGGCTACACCCATCTCGAACTGATGCCGGTGACAGAACATCCCTTCGACGGATCCTGGGGCTATCAAGCGACAGGCTACTTCGCCGCCACCAGCCGCTACGGCCACCCCAACGACTTCATGGCGTTCGTGGATGCCGCGCACCAGGCAGGGTTGGGCGTGATTATGGATTGGGCCCCCGCGCACTTTCCGGACGATCCGCATGGGCTGGCGACCTTCGATGGGACGCACTTATACGATCATGCCGATCCGCGGCTCGGTTATCATCCCGATTGGCACAGCCGTATCTTCAACTACGACCGTCCGGAAGTTCGCGCCTTCCTCCTCAACAGCGCGCTCTTTTGGCTCGAGAAGTACCATATCGACGGCCTGCGCGTGGATGCCGTGGCCTCAATGCTGTATCTCGATTACGGACGAAAAACCGGCGAGTGGATCCCCAACGAGTTCGGTGGGCATGAAAACCTCGGCGCCGTGTCGTTTCTGAAAGAACTGAACGTCCTCGTCCATCGGGAGCATCCCGGTGCGATCACGATCGCCGAAGAGTCCACCTCCTGGCCCGGTGTCTCACGACCCGCCTACACCGGTGGGCTGGGCTTTACGTTCAAGTGGAACATGGGCTGGATGCACGACATGCTGGACTATTTCGGACGCGATTCGGTCCACCGGCGGTTTCACCAAGACCAACTCACATTTGGGCTCCTCTACGCCTTCACCGAAAACTTCGTCCTCGCGCTGTCCCACGATGAAGTCGTCCACGGCAAGCGCGCGCTCCTCGACAAAATGCCGGGGGACCTGTGGCAGCGATTCGCCAATCTCCGCCTGCTCTATGCCTCCATGTACGGCCATCCGGGGAAGAAGATGCTGTTCATGGGCGGAGAGTTCGGCCAGTGGCGGGAATGGAACCATGACGTCAGCCTGGATTGGCACCTCTGCGACTTCGAGCCGCACCGTGGCCTGCAACGCCTGATCCGCGATCTGAACGGCCTGTATCGGACAGAGCCGGCCTTGTACGAAGCAGACTTCGATTGGAGCGGGTTTCAATGGATCGATTTCACCGACACCGACAATTCCGTGGTCGCCTTTCTCCGGAAGGCAACCAGCAGCACCGATGCGGTCGTCTGTGTCTGCAACTTCACGCCGGTTCCCCGCCATGGCTATCGCATTGGCGTGCCCACGGCCGGGTGGTACCGTGAACTCCTCAACACCGATGCGTTCTACTATGGTGGAAGCAATGTCGGCAACAGCGGCGGCGTGCAGTCCGTCGACAGCCCTTGTCACAACTTCCCACACTCGCTGACGCTGACGTTGCCGCCGCTGGGCATGCTGTTTTTGAAACGTGACCAGGCCGCAGGACGTTGAAATTTGGAGAGCCTTACCAGTGGCGGAAGTGACCCGAATCCAAGTGCACGAACTTCGAGCGGGGATAATACCCGACGCCGCCGTATCCCAATTCTAACGCGGTCTGCCGGATGACTTTTGGATGAATGCCGGCAATCCGCAGATCGATGGCCCGGCCTTCCATGTGCAAACTATGTCTGGCAGCCCGCCGGCCGGACCGCACGAGCCTCGCATTGTACTCCGGAGATCGAAAGCCCGAGACGACCTGAATCTCGCGATCGCCGCCCAGCCTTTTCTGCACCAGATTGACATGCTCGATCATCCGCACATCCATGGCGGCGATTTCTCCTGTGGCATGGCAGCGCAGAATATGGTTCACGTCGTCGAGCGCGTTCCAATCATACTGGCCCGCATCGTTGCGATACGTCACATCCAGCCGTTCATCCGTCCAGAGATTGACGAACGTCAGCCGTCCCTCCGGCAGATCACGCGCGAACACCGCCGGAGGAAGGATCATACGTCCCCCCACGACCGCGGCCCCGATCAGCGCCGTGCGCAGAAACATTCGGCGGGTCCAGCCCCGTTCGGACTTCTGCATGCTGTCCACGAAGTCAGCTCCTAAACAGATGTGACACGATCACAATGAGCAGTGAACCGGTTGTAACAAAACCACCGAGGTCGGTCAACGATTTTCTCTCTCTCCCATCGCACGCCATCCCGGCATGGACGCGGATTGATTTGTCATCTCGGGATTCTCGCCGCTCGATTTCGACGACGGGTTTCGCGCATACGTCCATTATTCATGATGATGAAGTCCATTTCTCCCTAGACAGTATTGTTTTCGACAGGTAAGATCGCCTCATTGGTTGAGGGTACCGTATGGCCACCATCCTCGTCATCGACGACGAACAATCCATTCGTGGGCTCCTGCGGGAGGTTCTCGAAAAGGCAGGGCATCGCGTGATCGAGGCCGCAGATGGACGCGAAGGGCTGGCCCAGTATCAGCAACAACCGGTCGATCTTGTCCTCATGGATCTGTTGATGCCCGATACCGACGGCTTGGAAGCGACGCTCCAGCTCACACGTGAGTATGTCGATGCCAAAGTCATCGCCATGACCGGGGCTCAAGGTGACCGCAATTTCCTGGATGTCGCCAAACTCTTTGGGGCCCGCCGCACCGTTGCAAAACCGTTTGATATCAACCAACTAATCCAAGCGGTACAGGAAGAACTCGCGGCTCCCTAGCACACGACCCCGCACGAACATCAGCGCTCGCGTATCAGGATCGCTGCGCCAACGCTTTTCTTGACAACCCCCGCATCATCGCCGGATCGTTGTAGGCCACTTCGCTGAGCGCATCCATAAGATGCAGGCTCCCGGCCGCCGCCAGTTCCTTGGCTTTGGCGTAATTCGCCGCGCTGAATCGCGCGACCGCCGGTTGGCCGTTCACAATCTGGCAGGCCAGCACCTCATCCTGCACCTCGAGCGTACCGCCTTGTTCAACCAGCATTTTGGCTTGGGTGGTCGTAATGCCGTGCAACCGGGCGAACTCATCCAACCCGCCGGTTTCCACGAGCCGTCCATCCGGCATGATGCACAGCCGCTTGAAATGCGGCGACCAGTCCTTGCGAAAATCGATGTACTTGATATCGCCGCCTTTCGCCACCGACCGATCCAGCGTGCGATAGTCCAATCCAAGATTCTTGTGCTGCAACTTGGCTTGTAGTTCTTCCGGTAGCGTCCGATGAAACACCCGTGTCGCCGCCTCGTTGAGGGGAATCCCCCGCGCATGAGCCAGTTGCTCCGCCTCGGCAAACTGCATCAGATCCAACACGAACGTCTGTTTCGGCCCCGTATTGGCTGGATCTACGAGACAGGCGAACAGCCCCCGCGTCAGAAGCCCGCCGGTTTGCGGGTACACATGGAGCCCGCCCTCGGTCAGGAGCATCGTCATCGTATCCAACGGGACATCATAACTTTCGGACAGGATTTTGGCATGCGTCGCCAGATCCTCCGTGAGCGTCATGGCACAGACCGTCACATTGCCCGGCGCATCGAACTCGGAATAGTCCTCGACAATGTTGTAGAGCACGACGGGCTTGGGCTTCTCCGATTTCTTTTTGATCTTAAACAATGTGGCTCATTCCTCTGAATTCGTCGTCCGACAACTCACAAGTCAACACTCGGCTCTAGGCCCTCACCCCTCTCGTTTCATGTTCCCATACGGCGGCAACGTCTGTAGCCGACGATCTTCCACCGGCCCGCCGATTGTGAAGTGATAGAGCGACTGGAAGCTCAGTCCTTTCACAGCGACGATGTCATGCACCGGGTCGTCGAAAAAGCAGCCAATGCCGGTTGCGCGCACACCCGCCGCTTCAGCTTCCAGATAGAGCACCTGGCCCAGCAGCCCGGACTCCCAGAATAGTCGTGGATACCACCAAGCTCCGCGCTCACGCAATCCCCCTTCGAACTCCGCCAACATGCCGAAAGAGAAGGCGCTGTCTCCGGCAATATCCTGCCGGCAACTGACTTGCACCGCCAACTGTCGCGCATCGCCTTCCAGCAGCCAATACAGCGGCAGGCTCTCCGGACAGCCGGGCACCGGCACCCAATTGATGTCTGGATTCATGGATTGCTGAATCACAGGAAGCTTTCGCCGATCGCGAACGAGAAAATAGAGGCCCGGCGTCAATCCCTCGACCCGATGGACGAACACCATCAGATGGATCGCGGGATCGTGCGGCCAGCAATCCCAGGGCACCGGCCGATCTAATTGCCCTCGATCAGCACAGGGCATGACCCGTTGGAGCATGTGAAAGAACACCTCAGCGGTGATCGACGTTCGGCCGTCGAATGCCACGGCGCTCCGGCGCTGCCTGATGATCTGGCCGGCAGTAATGTCGGCGTCATGCGTCATTCGTGAAACGGCATGCGTCAACGGCCTCGAAAGGGTCACCGAATGCCTCTCCATGGTTTCCTTCCAACTTGCCGCCGCAGCCTCATCGATGACGTCCCAATGCACCCCATGCTCGCGGCTCAACCGATTGGCCTTCCCATACCACCGCCCACCAGCCACCTCCATGACGAGTGCCGAATCGAGCCACAACGGCATCTCCGAATGCTCGCGCTTCACGAACGACGCTCGCCTCACACGCCTCCCGGATTCGTCGACGCAGGCTGAGTCGTCGAAGCGGGCTTCACAATTTACGTTTTCATATGGCCAGATCACCGCAAGGCAGTCCGGATGCTCAGTCTCGGCATCCGTAAAACCCTCTGTCCGGTTCGTGCCCAACAGTACGGCCACCGTGTTTTGGTCCAGGCCGTCAAGCAAGACCATGTTCCAGCCAAGCGTGGCCGCCGCAATCCGAGCGGCCCCAATTGCATGCCCCACGTCGTGATTGCAGTAGCGAAACGCTCTCTCGCCGTACTTCCACGCCTCCCTCCAATGCACCGAGGTCAGGCCGAAGAGAAACGCATCGGCAGGAAACGGCGCCATCAGCTTGGCGAGTGGCTCCACAGGAAACTCCGCACGCCGTTCGAGCCCATGTTCCTTCGGCGCATAGTGGTACAGTCCCGGTTTGAGATCGAGTCCAACCATCTCCGGCAACACCACGTACCCTTCCGTCGGGTGCAAATTGCCGGACGAGGGATTCATTCGCAACGCCCACTCCGATTCGCCCGCCTTCTTCCAGGCTGACAAGGCCAATGCGAATTCGAAGAACCGAGAGAGTGTTCGCAGGGTGACGGGCTGTGACAGAACGGCCCCGGACTTATAGATTGCCCTATATAATGGTGAAACCGGCTCTTCTTCAGGCCTCAGCAGGGGGAGCGAAATCAGCTCAGCGCCCTCGAACCGCCGAAACGGATCGGGCTGATTCACCCAATCGAGAAACCCCAACGAGCGGGCATACCGGTTGTAGTGGTGTTTGGTCTGCACATGATAGCGAATGACCCGTTCAACCGGATCAGTCGAAGCGGAGGTGCCCGCGGAAATAGGCGCTGGCTGCTCGGTACTCATCGTCCTGGTGGAAGCAGTCTACAAAGCGAGGGGAAGGAAAGTAAACGATCAGCCGCCGGTTGATTACTTCGACACCGTGTCGCGGCACTCGCTTAACCGGGCAAGCCGCCTCTGTCGTAGCCGCCTTGCATTCTGTAACCTAATTGGTTACACTCTTCTCGGTGATCCGTGGATTCAGGCACAAAGGTCTGGCAAGGTTTTTTGAAACTGGCTCGACCGCGGGCATCCAGGCTCAGCACGCCCCCCGGCTCCGCTTGATCCTTGGCCGCCTCGGCGCCGCTACGGCTCCACAGGACTTGGCACTTCCCGGATTGGCCTTGCACCCGCTCAAAGGTGATCAAAGAGGCCGATGGGCAGTCTCCGTCAGCGGAAACTGGCGAGTCACGTTTGAATTTGCAGGAAAAGACGCGGACGCCGTGAACTACGAGGACTACCATTGAAAGGGACCATCATGCGCATGCACAACCCTCCCCATCCCGGCGAAGTCATCAAGTCACTCTGCCTTGAACCATTGGGGATCACTGTCACTCAAGCGGCCGAAGCCTTGGGCGTCAGCCGCAAAACCCTCTCGGCTATTGTAAACGGACGGGCAGGACTCAGCCCCGAGATGGCTGTCCGTCTTTCTATTGCCTTCAATACGACGGCTGAAAGCTGGATGAACCAACAAATTCAGTATGACCTGTGGCACGCGGAACAAGGTCGAAAACGCCTCCGCGTCATGAAATTGTCCGCCTGAACATTCCACCTACGCTCCATAGCACAACCATGCGATTCGATCCCGCGCTGGCCGCACAACAGGCATTCCACCAAGCAGAAGCCGAACTTGGCTCAGACTGGGATATCGCCGTTGAACTGGAAGAGACATTTTCGGCTAATGCCGGTGCTGTAGCGCGGCAGGCCTATGAGCGCTTGCTCGCCCTTGCCCAGCAGCACCCCAAAGCGCATTCGTTCCACGCCTTCTGTATCTACATCACGTGGCAACAGGTCACGGAGGAAACCATCGCGCGCCACTTTGAGACTGGATTGAAATTATCAGAGTCCTATTTAGCTTCTCAGGAAGGCAAGCACCCTCGGGACCTCGAATGCGTGACCGAATTGCATGGTTCGTTCAGAGCTGGCTTGGGGCTGGAGGAACAGGATGAGCTGCAGGTTGAATTCAAGAGAGACACGCCGAAGGGGGGCGACTAGCGAAGCGCGCATCTCGTGAAACGTCGCTCGCATCTCGTCTCAGGCATGTTCGGATCGTGCGCTTCACGAATAACGATTCACGAACCCATGAGTGAGGACCATAAACATCGGGCGAGGATTTTTCTGCACCGCGGCGACCTGATCCAGGCTCGTGCGGCCTGGGAAGCTGCGGTGGCCGATGACCGCGCAGCTGGAAGTCAGCGGGAGCTGTCCAACTCCTTGGGGAATCTGGGCAACACCTGCGCCTTGATGGAAGACTTCGCCGTTGCGGAACAGTGCTACCAGGAAGTGCTCGACATTCAACGAACTGAGCACAATGAACATGCCATCGCCCATACGCTCGTCAATCTCGGCAATCTCCACATCGGCGCCGATCGCGCAGAGAAAGCCCGCCCCTATTACCTCGAAGCCTTGGACCTTCTGCATGCGCTGAAGGATGATCGCGCGCTCGGCATTTTGTATAACAACCTGGCGTTGCAGGAAGCCCGTGACGGACGGTGGGAAGAGGCAGTGCGATCATTCACACGCGCCCTCGATCACCACCGGGTCGTCGGCAATGAAGAAGGGCTGGCCGTCACCTACAGCCAACTGGGAAAGTGCTATCTCGATGGCGGCGACCTTGTCAGAGCCGAACGCTGTCTGAACAACGCCTCGGAACATTACATCAAGCTCGGCCACGAGCCGGCTGAAGCCGCGGTGCTCCGGCTCCTGGCCACGATCTATGAAACTCGCAAGGACCTCGTCTCGGCCCGGCGCTGCTTGGAACGGGTCATCTCCCTTGACTATCGCTATACATTGCCTGAACGGGAAGCCGATGCCACGCGTTTGGAGAAGCTCTCCCATGCCGGGTAACCTGTTGCATTCCAGCCTTCGCCTTCATTCATCTTCTCCACATCCTCTGTCCAGCATTCTTTAATTTTCGTCAATGCCGTACTCTGGGAATCGCTAGACAATCGCCGCACCTCTGTTACCTTTGAATCGTCACCCGGTTGATCAAGTTTTCCATTTCATCAACCGACAAGTGAGAGACATGGTGCGGAATGTCCACTGCCCTTCGCGTGCTCACAATCGTAAGTCTGTGCTCACTGATGACTGTGCCGTCGGCACAGGGCGGAGAGGTCTCTCCCACGATTACGGTCGGCACGCAGGAAGTCGGGCTCACAGCCGGCTATATGTTCTCTCACCGCCTGACTGAACTTCACACGACCAAACAGCATGGCCCGGCGTTGATGCCGTCGTGGATGATGACGCTGACCGAGCCGATTGGTCCAGGCTGGCTTCGCGGACAAATTTCCATCGGAGCCGAAATGGTCTACCTGCAATTCCGCGAACCGATTGTGACCCATGGCATCGGGTTTACTCCACGGATTAAATACATGTTCGTGACGCTCGACCGGCTGCGGCCCTATCTCGAATTCGCCGGTGGGCCATTTTGGACCGATCTTGGCGGGAATATCGACGAACAGGCCAACGAGTTCAATTTTGTGCTCACCGGGGGAGTGGGCGTATCCTGGTTTCTCACGCCACAACTCGCTGCCAACGTCGGCTACCGCTTCCATCATATCTCCAATGCAGGAACGGCATTCCCGAATCTTGGGTTGAATGCGAGCCTGCCGTTCGGCGGGTTCTCCTTCTACTTTTGAGGAAAGGACACCATGATGCGCTATTTTCTTCGTCCGGCCTATTCCGTGATCTCCGCGCTGATCGTCGCCGCCACGCTGGGCTGTGTGCACACCATCGATGTGACGCCTTCCTCCACCGCCAACCAGGGGACTGCCTCACAGTCCATTGCCGACAATGACCGGGTTCCTTTCGTGATCGAGACGTTCAGGCTGTCGCAGAACGGTTCGCCACAGAACCCTTCGTCTGAGATTGAACGGCGGATTCTCAACCGCGTGCAGGAAACCCGCCTCTTTTCGACACTCATCCCATTGGGTGGGCAGCATGATGGGGGTGACGGGAAAATGGCGACCGCCCGGCTCGCCATCGATGAAACGATCGACTCCCATCCTGGAACAACGGCCTTCAAAGGAATCGTCATCGGCGCCTCCATGTTCCTTCTCTCGCCGTTCATCGACTTGGACTACGACTATGCCGCACAGGCGAGCCTAGAGGTGGAACGATGGGACGGACGTGTGACTCGTTATGAAGCGCGCTCATCCGGGACAGCACATTACAATCTGTTCAGGGCCAACCCCACCATCATCGCAGAACTCAAGGGTCGGGTGACCGAAGCTTGCCTGCAGGAATTGATGACACAACTGGTGCATGACACCAACCTCTATCTGGCCAGCCATACCCCTCTGCCCCCTTCCACGATCCGTACCGTCACCGTGAATGCCCGGCGGTCAGGAACCGCTCAGGGAATTCCTCCCGCTGTTCCAGTTTCGGAGAATACGGCTCCCTAACCCGCACACCGCGTCCAAAGGTCTCGAACGTGCCTCGCGAGCAACGATACGATGCGCGTGCGTTCCATACTGCGCTCGCTTCGCACGCCTCGCGGATTCGTCGAAGCGGGCTTCTTGAGACAGGCTGCACCTGACCGTCACTCAGACGTC
>DASUMN010000201.1:0-6901 GCA_036277675.1 Nitrospira sp.
GGAGGGCCGCCCTTCCGCCGTCAAATTGGCGACGATGGACGGGAGATTTTTCATCCCCATGAGAAACACCAGCGTCCCATGGCTCGTGGCGAGCCTGGGCCATTCCACTCCAGTGGACGGTTTGTCCGGATCTTCGTGCCCCGTCACGAATGTGACGGTCGAGGCCAGGGTCCGGTGGGTCACGGGAATACCGGCATACGCAGGGGCTGCAATCGCCGCCGTCACACCTGGGACGACCTCGAACTCGATACCGGCCAATGCCAGCGCCTCAGCCTCTTCTCCGCCCCGTCCGAACACGAAGGGATCGCCGCCCTTCAACCGCACGACCGTCTTTCCTTCACGCGCTCGTTCGATCAACAACCGAATGATCTCCTCCTGTGCAGGATACTTTCCTCGTCCCCGCCGCCCGACGTACAAACGCTCCGCTTGATCGGATGCATGGGCCAGCAATGCGGGATTGGCAAGATAGTCGTAGAGCACCACATCCGCCTGCTCAAGACACTCCTTCCCGCGGAGGGTCAGCAGCTTGGGGTCACCTGGACCAGCCCCAACCAAATAGACCTTGCCCGTCGATTCTCGTTGCCCCATCAGGCCCTTCCGTAAATCTCGCGAAGAATCTTGTCGCCGCCTCGAGCCAGCAACCGTTCAGCCAACTGCACACCCAGCGCATAGGCCTCTGCGCTCTTCCCTCGAATCTCATCGCGGATAATGGTCTTGCCATCGACACTGGCCACAAGACCGTCCAAGGTCAATTGCCCATCAGACAAGGTCGCATGGGCAGCAATCGGCACCTGGCATCCGCCTTCCAATCGGTACAAGAAGGCCCGTTCCGCCGTGACCGTCGTCCCAGTGGGTTGATCGTTGAGGCGGTCCAGGATCGACCGCACGAAGCGGTCTGCACTCCGTCCTTCGATGCCTAACGCTCCTTGGCCGATCGCGGGCAAGCTCACGACCGGATCAAGATATTCAGTAATCTCCTGAGCCCAGGCCAACCGATGCAACCCGGCGGCGGCCAGCACGATGGCATCGAACTGCCCGTCCTTGAGCTTTCGCAGCCGCGTGTCCAAATTCCCCCGCAACATCTCGATGCGGAGATCAGGGCGGGCATTCAAGAGCTGCGCCTGCCGGCGCAGACTGGCCGTGCCAATCCGTGCCCCCTGCGGCAAATCCTTGAACCGGCGCCCATCCAGGCTGATCAAGGCATCGCGGGCATCTTCACGGGGAGGCACACAAAGAATCTCCAATCCATCTGGCAGCTGCGCCGGGACGTCCTTCATGCTGTGGACGGCCAGATCGATCTCGCCGGCCAGCAGCGCCTCTTCTATTTCTTTGACAAAGAGCCCCTTCCCGCCGATCTTCGCCAATGGCACATCGACGATTTTGTCGCCGGACGTCTGAATCTTGCGCAACGTGACCTGCACATCAGGCGCCACCTCATGCAGGCGTCCCTGAAACCATTGACTCTGCTGTAATGCCAGCTTGCTTCCCCTGGTTCCCAAAATCAGGGTCGCGCGCGGACCATTGGGTAAAGACACGGCGAATCCTTTCTGGCTGACACTGAACGCGAATCAACGCCCGCGCTTGCGCAACGGCGATTCTTGCTCTTCATCCTCGGGCTCTGGGGAGACTGGATCAAGATACGCGGGGCGATCGCTATCACGCCCGGATTCCGGCCCGCGTGACGAGGACTGGTCGAGGTGAAAAAATCGCCGGGCCGCTTCGACGAACGCCGGCCCGTTCGACGAGTTGACTTCGCTTTTGAGCGTGACCATCGTTCGATGAATCAATTTGTTGACGATCGATGACGCCAGGTTCTCAACCAATTCCTTGTCCTGTGGAGAAAGATGGCCGAGGCGGCCGAGTGCCTTGTCGACTTCCGCCCGTTTAATGTTATCGACACGGTTCCGCAGCGCCACGATCGTAGGCGTCACCTCGAGTGATTTCATCCATTCGATGATCGCCCCGACCTCTTCAACCACCATCCGCTCCGCCTTTTCCGCTTCCTGCAATCGCTCCGCACGATTTTGCTCCACACGATGCGTCAGATCGTCGATGTCGAACAAGAAGGCGTTGTCCACATGCCGCACCGCCGGATCGATGTTCCGCGGCACCGAGATATCGATCAGGAACATGGGCCGGTTACCGCGTTGTGCGACCGCACGTTCCACATCGTCCGCCCCCACGATATAGTGCGCAGCTCCCGTGGACACGAGCACGATGTCCGCCGAGGCCATCTCATTTTTGAACTGCTCGAATGGCACGGGGGTCCCGCCGAACTTGGCCGCCAGATCGACCGCATGCTGCGGTGTCCTCGTCGTAATCCGCACGTGCTGGACACCTTGCGCGATCAAGTGCCGCGCCGCCAGCTTGGCCATTTCACCGGCACCGACCAATAACACGCTCTTCTCGTCCAAATTGGAGAAGATTTTCTTGGCCAATTCGACGGCGGCATAGCTCACGGACACCGCCGTTTCAGCGATCTTCGTCTCCGTCCGTACCCGCTTCGCCACCGAGATGGCTTTCTTGACCACCTTATTCATGATGACGCCGGTCGTCTTATGTCCCAGCGCCACTTCGAACGCATCCTTCAGTTGTCCAAGAATCTGAGACTCACCGATGATCATCGAATCCAGGCTGGCTGCCACCCGGAACAAATGGGCGATCGCCCGATCACCGGTGTGCCAATAGAGATGCGGCGTGAGTTGCTCGGAGGACAGCGACAGATGCGTATCGGCCAAAAATTGTTGAATCCGCCCGTACCCGGCCTCGACATCGTCGACGACGGAGTAGACTTCCACGCGATTGCAGGTGGAGAGCAAGACCCCTTCCCTGATACCGGGATAGGTGCAGAGCCTGCCGAGCGCCTCTCCCAAACGGCTCTCCGGCACGGCCAGCTTCTCGCGAATCTCGACCGGCGCCGTTTTATGGCTCAATCCAACGACAATCAGATGCATGTTACGACAGCACTCCGCGGTCTTTGAGGAGGACGCCCACCAACGTCAGAATGACGCAGGCGAAGCCCACCACCGTCAAATAGGCGGCCCGTTTGGCCCGCCATCCGACCGTCAATCGTCCCAACAGCACGCCAAAATAAAACAACCAGGTGATCAGCGCCCCTGTCTGTTCGGGGTTCCAGCTGACGTATGATCCCTGTGCGAACTCGGCGGAGATCGCGCCAGTGACAATCCCCAGCGTCAACAGAGGAAATCCCAACACAATGGATTGCTGATTGAGGTGATCGAGAAAGTCGAGAGCCGGCAACTTGCTATACAGAACATTGAACCGTTTTGACTTGAGCAGCCGTTCCTGAATCAGGTACATCACACCGGCGACAAACGCGACGGCAAACCCAACCGTTCCCAGCATGCTGAGCGTGACGTGGAACCAGAGGGTCTTGAATACCGGCTGCAGTGTGGGTACCGTTTCGGGAAGGGCCGCGGCTGAAACCAGAGAGACGAGAGCCAAGGGGACCATGAACGAGCCCAGCACATGAATGCGATGGCGAAACTCCACCACCAGAAAGACAAGAATGATCATCCAGGAGAAAAAGGACAAGGCTTCATAGAAGCTGGGTTGGGCCGGCGAACCGGTCCCGGCCATTCGCACCGCCAAAGCGAGCGTATGCGCCAGAAAGCCCCCGGCGGTAATTCCCAACGATACCTTCGACAGGGCTTCGGATCGCCGCAGCAGATACGCGAGAAACGACACGGTGGCCACAAAATAGAGGGCCATTGTGATCATAAAACAGACGGCTGCCATCGGGGATATCCCTGCTACGGTTAAAGAACTGGACCCGACAAGATAAACAAGAAATTATATAGATGCGGCGAGAACGGAGTCAACAAACCACCGGTGAATCAGGGATTTGCACCGGTCAGCCGGGCAAGGCGGGGACCCTCTCGCTTGTCGCGGTGCCGATCGGGCATCTCGATGATCTGACCGTCCGTGCCCTCCGAACGCTCGCCGAAGCCGACGTGATCGCATCCGAAGAGCCAGCGGCCACCCAAGGCCTGCTGGCCCATCATGGAGTGACCGCCAACATCACCAGTTACGGCCCCACCAATATTAAAGACAAAGTTGCGATACTCATTTCTCGGTTGCAGCAGGGGGCGCACGTTGCCTTGGTATCTGACACGGGATCTCCTGTGATCGCCGATCCAGGCTCCCTGCTTGTCAAGTCGGCCCACGCCCACGGCATCCGCATTGTCTCGGTTCCCGGCCCTTCGGCCCTGGCAGCGGCAGTCGCAGCCGCAGGACTCCCTTCCCGTTCATGGTTTTTTGAAGGACCGCTGCCGGAAACGAAATCAGTCCTCCGCCGCCGGCTGCACACCCGGCTCCAAGATAAGATTCCCACCGTGGCCTTTTGTTCCGCTCAATCGATTGTCTTCGCCGTGCGCACGATTGCGGCCATCGCCCCTCGACGGCACATCGCGCTTGTCTGCGACCTCACGAAACCGAATGAACGGATCATCCAGGGAACAGCAGCACAAGTTCTACGGAAACTGGACAATGCCGTGATGGCTCAGGACATCACACTGATTCTAAAGGAAGGACGGCCGGTGACACAGAGCAGGACGAAACCTTTCAAGCGAGGGAATTAGGTAAGGGAAGGTCAGTTATCTTCACGGCGGATCAACACGCGGTAGGCCTGCTCAAGGCGCTCTTGAGCCAAGACCGTGTGCCCTTCGTTTTCAACACTGCGGGGAACGTTTCGAATCGGGTCCCCCTCGTCCAACAGCACGGACAGCACCTCTCCCTCTTTCATCGTCTCAAGCTTCAGTTTCGTCTTCACGAAGTTGTACGGGCAAATGACTCCGCGAAGATCAAGCTCAGACGTAGGGGCATCCGAAAAATTCTGATGATCGTTCATTCTAGTGATCCGTAGGGCTCGGCATCTGGTCGCCATGCCCGGTTACCTGAGGGACCAATTTCTTCAAAAAGGGATTAGACCACATAAAAAAGGGGCAGCAAAAGCTGCCCCTCAAGAATACTCAAATACCAAAGCGTTTCAATTAAAGCCTTTTATTAAATTCGGTTTTGACGCGTCCGTTCCGTAGTCCGACTTGTTAGGCATTTTTGTTTCCGGCGCGACGGTTTGATAGCCCCACCCTGGCTGTGGTTCACAGTTCCAACATGGAGCTGCCCCAGTGTATTCTCCGATAGTGGTATCGACGGTTCCTGTGATCTTGCCGGGCAACACCGATCCCGCCACTCCACCTGTGGTGCTGCCACCTGTCGTCACAAGGGCACGCTCTGTCGAGGGATTTGGGCGCTGGCCTAAGCCGCCAAATCCAGCGAGTTTTTCATTACCACGCAGAAGGTATACTTCTCGAACGATCTTGCGGCCAACCCCATACTCTTGATTGGTCGTTACCGCTTCAATGACCTGAAGGGAGATGTCATCGCCGCTGTTCAGCGTCTTAATCTGGTCCAGACTGGTTCGTTCGTCGAAGTACACAGTCATGGAGCTCATGGCTCCCGCCCCGGCACGGCCTTCATCGTGTGAGCTCCCCCCCGTTTCCAGATACATTTTCCCAGCTGGATAATCGATGGCCAACAACCGACCATAGATCGTCTCAGGGAGAGAGAGTCGGTCAAGGAAGGCATTGCGGTCAAACGCCTGAACTCGATTGGCACTACCAGCTATGTCACCAACCCCTGTTCCCACTCCCATCGCAGACCCACCAGCGGACTGCTGGAGTCGCTCTTGAGCCATTGCAACATTCAGAGAGCCGATACAAAGCAGTGCGGCCCCCAGTGCCAACACGTTACGCATGTGCTGCCTCCTTAAAAGAAATGAGTGAAGAAGGAATTTGGTCTTTCCATTTCATCTGAAGTGTGGTGTACACAGGATCGTTGCCGTTTTAAAATCCAACTTTTAATATTGTTTCTAGGCTAATGACATGGCCCTGTCAAGAGGGTATCGTTGCGAACGAGGTACCATGCCTGGTGCCCAGAGGGAGGGTCGAACTCCCACTCTCTTGCGAGAACCGGATTTTGAGTCCGGCGCGTCTGCCAGTTCCGCCATCCGGGCACATTCGTCACTCAGGACACGATAGAGCGTCTTTCTAGCATGCCTCCTGCTGAGGGTCAATCGGCATGGCCCTTTTCTTCAAAGAGACCGGTCTGCTAGAATGCGGTCTCAATTCACACCGAATCGTGAACGATACGAACAAAGGAGTGCGCGGACATGGCAGACGTGGCATGTGTGACCTGCGGACAGACGGGAGAAGCCATTACCGCTCCCCTCTTTCTCGGCAAGCTTGAAGCAGAGATAAAAGCCAAGGTATGTACGGGCTGCTGGAAGAAGTGGGAAGGGATGCGTGTCATGGTCATCAATGAGTACCAAGTCAATCTCGGCGACGAAAGCGGACGCGACCTGGTCCGTAAGCAAATGAAGGCATTCTTGAAGTTGGGCGAACAAGCCGACTCCTCCAAGATCGCGGAGAACTACCGCCCGCCAAGTGCATGACCAGACCGATTCCGCCTGTCTTACATCTGAACGGCACCGTCCCTGAAAAGATTTTCCCTGTGATGTCGCCGGGTTCGTTGACATCGCGAATTCGGAAGTGATACATACTATTGTTTTTACTGTCCCGCTTCCTCGCATAAAGAGAGGCGAAGGAATCGTAGAAGGGCTCCGTTCGGCATGATTACGCAGATGCAAGTGAAGGGGTTGATGTTCGACCCCTATAATAACGCCTATATCGTCATCTTGAGGGATGAGGACCAATTGGAGATGCTGCCCATTTGGGTCGGCAAGTCCGAAGCCAGCTCGATCAGCCTGGCCTTGGAGAGCGTTGCGCCTCCCCGGCCAATGACCCATGACTTCATGAAGGGATATCTGGACGCCGTCAACGCCAAGGTTATCAGTGTCGTCATTACCGATTTGAATGAAAAC